>NZ_JBHIPD010000002.1:0-223290 GCF_042195865.1 Bartonella sp. AP36NXGY
TCTTCCCATGATCAACGTGACCAATCGTACCAATATTAACATGCGGTTTTGTTCGTTCAAACTTGCTCTTCGCCATTGCTATTAATCTCTTGTTTTATTCCCTATTTTTATTAGCACCTAGGGACAGTTCTGCAAAACTTAAGTCTGACCAGACTGTAAACAGCCCAATCACCACAACTCTTAGACGGAAAACCCCACCAAATCTATAAATGGAATATCCTCCATCATACCTATTTGCCCAATCATCAACAACCATTTGGAGCGGGTAGCGGGAATCGAACCCGCATATTCAGCTTGGAAGGCTGCTGCTCTACCATTGAGCTATACCCGCATGACCCACGTACTAACTCTCCTTCGATGAATGGTGGAGGGGGTTGGATTCGAACCAACGTAGCATACGCAACGGATTTACAGTCCGCCCCCTTTAACCACTCGGGCACCCCTCCATTACACCGATAAAGTCGCGCAATGAGACATCACGACAACCATCTTGAATACCCATTCAATTCAATCTGATTGCGAAGTGGTTATGACGATTACTATTGTATCTGTCAACAGAATAAATACAATTCTGTACAAATTTCCTGCTCATAATTTTAAATCATAGATTTTTTCTCTCTATTTTTCTTATTAACACGTTATAAAGAAGCTATGAAAGAAAAAACATCACAAAATTCTCATTATGCTCGTTTGCGTCGCCGATATCGCGATACAAAAGGCTCTCCTTCTCGATCTTTTACACACCCAAAGAAGAAAGCTGCTTCTTTACAGCAAGAGATCATCCATCTTTATGGCATTCATTCTGTTCAGGCTGCTTTAGAAAACCCAAAAAGAATTTTAAAATGTCTTTACGTTACACAAAATGCCTTAAAACGATTAAATATATCCGAATCAGATTATCCTTGCTCTGTTACATTATGCACCCCCAAATATCTTGATTCGCTTGTTGGAAGTGAGGCTGTTCATCAAGGTATTGTTTTGGAAACTCTCCCCCTCAAACCATGCAAACTGTCGGAACTAACCAATACTGATCTGGTCATTGTCATGGATCAAATTACCGATCCACATAATGTTGGCGCTATTATGCGCTCTGCAGTTGCATTGAAAGCTAAAGCACTTATTACAACTTGCCGTCACTCTCCCCACGAAAGCGGTGTTCTTGCGAAAGCGGCATCTGGAGCTCTGGAAATGATTCATTATATTACCGTACGAAACCTTGCTGAAGCTCTTCAAGAACTTCATCAAACAGGTTTTACAAGCTTTGGTCTCGATTCAGAAGGTGACCAACCTCTAGAAACAGCATTAACAGGGAATAAAATTGCTCTTGTTTTAGGAGCAGAAGGTAAAGGTTTACGTAAAAAAACACGCGAAACCGTTTGCGCTTTAACACGCCTTGACATGCCTGGAAATATTAAATCATTAAATGTTTCAAATGCAGCAACAATAGCTCTTTATGTGGCACATCAATATCTTAGATTCTAGTTTTTAATTTTTTGTGAAACATCAAAAAAACCAACCAACAAAAAACCCGCAAAAAACCCGCCAATATGAGCTTCCCATGCTATTGAGATGCCATTTTCTTCAAACAAAATAGAAGAAATACCTATGATCAAATCAGTCGTCAGCCATACACTCATATAAACAAGAACCCCCTTAGAACACAGAGCTTTTTTGACAGATAATAAAGGTCCTAAAAGTTTTTCGTTCTGCGCATTGACAGCTAGATTACCACTAGGAAAACCGTAACGTGCAATAGCACCCATCATTCCAGATACGGCACCTGACGCCCCAATAAGTGATATGGTACTTTCTTGATGAAATGTAAAATAAGTCAAAACAGAAATAACTGCCGTTAACACCCAAAAAATTAAAAAACGTAAAACACCAAAATGCCTTGCTAAAGGAGAACCGAAAACCAAAAGCCAAACCATATTAAGAGCAACATGTTTAAAACTACTATGCATAAATGAATAACTCACCATGGTATAACAAAATGCTACAGGATCCCTCTTAAACAATGCTGGTATAAATGAAAAAAGCTCAAGACTTTCAACATAAACATGATGAGAAAAAAAATACTGAGAAATGCAATAAAGACAAAAACAAAATGCTATCAAAACAACTATAATAAATGGAACATTCAATAAGGGTTCTTTAGGTTGTTTTGGCAATCGGGAAACATCATTATGGTGGTGACTAGAAACTTTCATTGTATAAAATCTCGTATTTTTTAGAAAATGGGTTATACTTTATACAAAATAAATATACCATTCCCAGTGATGCAGAATCTTCTCAACGCCTCTTCGAAACCCCTTTTTAAATTTTCAATAGCTCTATATGAAAACACGTGTATTTTATACAAAAGATTTTAAAAAGCATGGATATCAAGAATATGATTTACAAACTTAGTGGTATCCTACTTACTTAAATGTGAAGTTACCATGCAATATACAAGAACTTACGAATAGACAAACTCACTTATGAGGTGGTGTATAATAAAAATATATAAACATTATTTTCTTACTAGAAATATATTGATTATTGCATTTTTTAACCAAGCTATACTTCGATTGATAAACTTTAAAGAATCTTAAATCTCAATTTTTCCATTAATATGGCCTGCATTGCTTCTACGCTTTGAACGAAAAACGACATCTCTATGAGAAAAATACCAATACAGCGTTCTCTAGATATAATAATTAGTGTTTCATGATAAATTACTTACTTGATAATCTGTTTCCCACATACATGCAAAAGCGTCAGTTCATCTCTTTAACAAATATAAACAAGCCTTTCATTTCAACCTTTAACAGATATAATTCAAGAACTGTCTCTTATGAAACACTTAAAAAATATGTTGATTCTAATGATGCATCTTTGAATTTAAACAGTTCATGACGGAATTTTTTATTCCTTTTTTTAGACAGTGTTATTGACACATCCGCCACTTGTAACGCGCAAGAGAATAGTTTGGATTATTCAATATAAAAAAAATTAAATGAGGTAATCATAGGAATTTGCTATTAAGTTGTAAAATGATAAAGGACCATTATAAATCAATGTATTATAAATAGATAACACACTAATTATTGAAGAGGAAGATCTTGAGCATTCTGCTTGCAATCCTTTAACCACACATCATAAATAGGATGCTCAACAGCGTTCAAACCAGGACTATCTGCAAACATCCATCCTGTAAAAATACGCCGTATTTTTTTATCTAATGTTACTTCATTGACTTCAACAAAACCAGTTGTACGCGTGGGTTCATCTTTAGAGCTCGTATAACACGCACGTGGTGTTACCTGTAATGCGCCGTACTGATAAATTTTACCAAGAGTAACTTCAAAACGTGTGGTCCGTCCCGTGATTTTGTCAAGACCTGCAAAAACAGCAATTCCATTGCTAATACGCTCAGCCCGCACCCCATTATTTAAGGATAAAAACACTAAAATTTCCATAAAAAAAATATAAAAAAAATGCCTCGCCCCTAACAATAAAAAAAATCTCATCATATCAAAATCAATCGCACCTTAAAAAATAATTCTTTTCATAACATAGAGTCAAATAAGACAAAAATACACACGCACATTAAAACATGTTATTTTTTAGGTGACCACGCATCATAATCTTCATGCACACAAGAACGCTCTCCATTGGAGGTGATAGCCCCCTTTGGTCGATAGTTCTCATTTGTTCCTGTCATATTGGCAACATGTGGCTTTTCCCATTCATAAGGATGATAATCCTCTTGTGTTGGTGGACACTCACAGCGATGATGAATCCAGCCATGCCAACCTGGTGGAATAGTAGAGGCCTCAGAATAGCCTTTATAGATAACCCAACGGTGCGGATAACCATCCTTATGAAGTCCTCCTTCATAATATATATTTCCAAATTGATCTTCCCCTATCCGCTTACCTTTGCGCCATGTGAAAAAACGCGTACCAATGGTATTGCCATTCCACCATGTGAAGATTTGCTTAAAAAAACGAGCCATCTGCTATTCCATTCATTTAGTGCGTTCATGAAATTAATCGTTGGAATAAAATTATTAACGATTGAAATTATCGAAAAAGTTACTAGTAAATTCAACTACAATTCCAATTGATAGGTTAACGTGCTATCCTTTAATTTCAAGAAGATATCATATGTATGGCTTCTTCTCCACCCCATAAAATTTAATCTATGCCAAGTTTCATCTTAACCAATTCATTAACAGCTTGGGGATTTGCCTTACCACCTGTTACTTTCATTACCTGTCCAACAAACCAACCAGCTAAAGCAGGTTTGTGCTTTGCTTGCGCAACTTTATCAGAATTATTGGCAACGATCTCATCAACAGCTCTTTCAATAGCCTTTGTATCCGTTACCTGCTTCATATTTCGTTCTTCTACAATTTGGCGTGCATCTCCCCCCTCATTCCAAATAATCTCAAAAAGATCTTTGGCAATTTTTCCAGAAATAACTCCTTCTTTTATAAGATCAATAATGCTTCCCAATTGATTTGGCGATACTGGTGACTCTTCAATCTCACGATTATCTTTATTTAAAGCCCCTAAAAGGTCGTTAATCACCCAATTGGCAACTATTTTTCCATCACGCCCACGCGCTACCTCTTCAAAATAATCAGCAATAGCCTTTTCTGTCACAAGAATGGAAGCATCATACACTGTCAATCCCATTTCCTTAACAAAACGTGCTTTTATAGCGTCAGGCAACTCTGGTAAGTCTGCTGCCAAAGCATCCACAAATGCTTGATCAAATTCTAACGGTAAAAGATCAGGATCAGGAAAATAACGATAGTCATGCGCTTCTTCCTTTGAGCGCATAGAGCGCGTTTCACCTTTAGCGGCATCAAAAAGCCGAGTCTCTTGATCTATGACGCCTCCATCTTCTAAAATTGCGATCTGACGACGCGCTTCATATTCAATTGCTTGACCAATAAAGCGAATAGAATTCACATTTTTAATTTCACAGCGCGTTCCAAAATTTTCACCAGGACGACGAACAGATACATTGACATCTGCACGCATAGAACCTTCATCCATATTGCCATCGCAAGTGCCCAAATAACGAACAATCGTACGCAATTTTGTCATATAGGCTTTGGCTTCATCTGATGAGCGCATATCAGGCTTGGAAACAATTTCCATAAGAGCAACACCAGAACGATTAAGATCTACAAAAGACATTGTTGGATGTTGATCGTGCATCGATTTTCCAGCATCTTGTTCAAGATGCAACCTCTCAATTCCCACTTCAATATCCTCAAATTGGCCATTCGAATCTGGACCAACAGATATAATAATCTTTCCCTCTCCCACAATCGGATAGCGAAATTGAGAAATCTGATACCCCTGCGGTAAATCTGGATAAAAATAGTTTTTGCGATCAAAAACAGATCTTAAATTAATATGCGCCTTTAATCCTAACCCCGTTCGAACCGCTTGACGAACACATTCTTGATTAAGAACAGGTAACATACCTGGCATGGCTGCATCAATAAGTGATACATGACTGTTCGGCTCTGCACCAAATTTTGTTGATGCTCCTGAAAAAAGTTTTGAATTTGATATGATTTGCGCATGAACTTCCATGCCAATGATGACTTCCCAATCACCTGTAACTCCAGAAATAAAACGCTTAGAATCAGGAGTACGCGTATCAATGATGCTCATTGCCAATCCACTACCAATATTTTAAAATTTACTCATGGCTTATCTAAAACCATTCTCTCAGTGTAACCCCAGGACATAAATCTTACAACACAAGCCCGTTTCTATCGGGCTTGTTCTGTTTGCATAAATATTAAGCTTTTTTAGGAGCCTTTTTCTTAGCTGGTTTTTTCTCTGTAGACGTTTCTTTCACTGCAGACTTTTTCTTTGCCGGCTTTTCTTCAGGGATATCTGATTCGTCATATTCTTTCATCAACTCTTCAACCGTCACTTCTTTATCTGTGACTTTTATCTGTGCTAATAAATGATCAATGACCTTTTCTTCAAAAATCGGAGCACGTAGATTTTCAACAGCTTCCGGAGTCTTACGGAAAAAATCCATAATCTCTTTCTCTTGTCCAGGATACTGGCGAACCTGATCAAAAACTGCTGCTTTTAGCTCATCCTCACTAACTTTAACACCAACCTTCATTCCAATTTCAGAAAGCACCAAACCAAGACGAACACGACGCTGCGCAAGGACACGATATTCCTCCCGTGCCTTTTCTTCTGTAATACCTTCATCTTCAAAACTGCGCCCAGCCTTTTTCAAATCATCATTAACCTGAGCCCATATATTGTTAAACTCAACCTCTAAAAGTTCTTCAGGAATCTCAAAATTATAATCAGCATCTAAAGCATCAAGAATTTGACGCTTAACTTTTTGACGTGTCACTGAACCATATTGGCTTTCAATCTGCCCACGAACGACCTCACGTAAGCGATCTAGAGACTCTAAACCAACTTTTTGCGCTGCTTCATCATCAATTTTTAATTCATCTGGTTTAAAGACAGCTTTGACAGTAATGTCAAACTCTGCTTCCCGTCCCGCCAAATGTGCCGCACTGTAATTATCAGGAAATTTAACAAAAATCGTTTTTACATCCCCAGCTTTCACACCAACCAATTGCTCTTCAAAACCAGGAATAAATTGTTTTGCCCCAAGAATCAGTTGTGCATCACTATCTGCCCCACCTTCAAATGGAACGCCTTCAAGCTTACCTTGATAATCTATGGTAATGCGATCACCTTCTTCAGAATTCCCCTCTTTTAGAGAATAATTACGCGTAGAAGAAAGGACGCGATTGACTTGATCATCAATATCCTGTTCAGGAATAATTGCAATTTCACGGATAACCTTAATATGTTCAAAATCTTTAATGTCAATTTTTGGTAAAACTTCATACTTTAAACTAAAAGTAAAATCAGCTTTGCCATCTAGAATTTTTTCATCTTCATCTATATCAATTTTTGGCTGCATCGCTGCACGTTCATTGCGGTCCGCTAAAATAGAACGGGGTGCATCACTGAGTATCTCATTGAGAATCTCCGCCATAAAGGATTTACCATACATTTTTCGCAAATGCCCACTAGGCACTTTACCGGGACGAAAACCATTAAGCTTGATTTTTCCCTTGGTATCATCCAATCGTTCATTCAACTTTTCTTCTAAATCTTTCGCTGGAACCACGATCTTAATTTCGCGCTTCAGTCCTTCATTAAGCGTCTCGGTAACCTGCATTAAACACCTTCATTTTTCTAAGGAGAGGGATCAACCCACTCTAATAATCATTACATTCTAACACTTCGAGTGTTACATTTACCATGAAGCGGAATTTCAGACACGTAGAAATCCGTAGCACTTAAGGGATTGCTTTGGTGCGGATGGAGGGACTCGAACCCCCACGGTCTCCCGCCAGAACCTAAATCTGGTGCGTCTACCAATTTCGCCACATCCGCCAAACTGACAAGCTAATAACCTTATACAAGCGGCGTCTCTATACCATTAATTACAGAAAAAAAGCAAACAAATATATTAAAAAAAACAAAATCTACGCTTTTCATACACGGCTGCTTACGCTAAAAGTCGATTATGTTAAAGACATTTGATACTCCAATTCATATCATCGGTGGTGGCCTTGCAGGGTGTGAAGCAAGCTGGCAAATCGCTCAGTCAGGAATTTCTGTTATTTTGCATGAAATGCGCCCCCTAAAAAAATCAGATGCCCATAAAACCGATCATTTGGCAGAACTGGTTTGTTCAAATTCATTTCGTTGCGATGATTCATCAACAAATGCCGTAGGACTTCTCCATGCTGAAATGCGATTAGCGAAATCATTAATTATGAAAGCTGCTGATACCAATAAAGTCCCTGCAGGGAGTGCTCTTGCCGTTGACCGTGATGGATTTTCAAAAACCGTTACAACAGCACTAGAAAACCACCCTCTTATAACAATCAAACGTGAAGAAGTTCAAAAAATTCCTAAAGCTTGGCAACATGTTATCATTGCAACAGGTCCCCTTACCTCATCTGCACTTGCTCAAGAATTACAAGCAATAACCGGAACAGAATCGCTCTCTTTTTTTGATGCTATTGCACCTATTATCCATACCGACAGTATTGATATGAATATTTGTTGGTATCAGTCTCGCTATGATAAAATTGGTCCTGAAGGAACAGGAAAAGATTATCTTAATTGTCCCCTCAACAAAGAACAATATGAAACATTCGTTCAAGCGTTAAAAAATGCCGACAAAACAGAGTTTCGTGACTTTGAAAAAACACCCTATTTTGATGGGTGCCTACCCATTGAAATTATGGCTGAACGCGGACTTGAAACTTTAAGACATGGACCTATGAAACCTATGGGCTTAACCAATGCCCATAACCCTACAGTTAAACCTTATGCTGTTGTTCAATTACGCCAAGATAATAAACTTGGAACCCTTTACAATATGGTCGGCTTTCAAACAAAACTGAAATATGGTGAACAAATTCGCATTTTTAGAACGATTCCCGGTCTTGAAAAAGCAGAGTTTGCGCGTCTTGGTGGTCTTCACCGCAATACCTACCTCAACTCTCCAATCATTCTTGATCAAACCCTTCGTTTAAAACAAACAAAACGACTACGCTTTGCAGGACAAATTACCGGATGTGAAGGTTATGTAGAATCAGCTGCAATAGGGCTTCTTGCTGGACATTTTGCCGCTGCAGAATATCATCATAACTGTCCTTGCCTCCCCCCACAAACCACTGCATTCGGTGCCCTTTTGCATCATATTACGGGGGGGCATATTGTAATAGAAGAAACAGAAAGACAATCCTTTCAGCCAATGAATATCAATTTCGGACTCTTTCCCCCTATTACTTCTATTAAACATTCAGAAAAACGCTTACCAAGTAAAGAAAAAAAATTAGCAAAAAAGCAAGTTATAACAGCGAGAGCTCTCAATGATTGTATTCAGTGGTTAGCAAATAAAGAATCAAAGAGCTTCTGTTGATAAAAATCACACGATTCGCCTCTCTAATAAATCTCTATGACTCTCATGAAAAAGTCATTCTAAAGCCTTTTACTGTCTTCTCCAATCCATGAATACTTCTCTATGTTTCGTTATTTATTCTATAACGTAGATGCTATAAAAAACTTTATCGCTATAAAAAACTTTACCGCTATCAATGATTTAATATGATTTAATGACTAAAAACAAAATAATTATATAAACATATTATGAATAATCAAAATAAATAAATGGAAATACACAAGTAATACTGTACTATCTTTATTAATAGTTTTTATATTACGTAATGTATATTATTTTATAAGAGTAATTTTTCTGTTTTGTAACTTCCTCCCTCAAAATTTATGATCTTCTCTTATTTTAACTCTTGTATGATGAAGGAAAAATACTCGCTTGCATATCACAAGTGAAATAAAGATATGGAAAAAATATTTGTAGGATAGAGCTGGAGCTATCTCTCCCCTCTCAAATGCCAAGAAAAATCCCAATATTAAAAACCAAATCTGAATATCAAAAGATTTTTTTATTTCAGGATCTTATAATAAATCAATAAAATTATCCTCTTGGTGCGTCACAAGAAAGGTTGGCGTATAAGAGTAAAAGAATAAAACTATCCCTTATGCACTCGTCTCAGATATCTGGGGCTAGTCGCAACATTATAGGAACTGAGAAAATAGATAGCAAGGTGGCACCAACATGCACTTTTATTAAGCGTAAATGGTGATATATAATAACTTTTATGGACTTTACAGAGTTTTCCGCTTCATATTATTTACGGATCTTGTTTTGAAATAAATACCGTAACACTTCAGCGTAATAAAAGTTAATATTACATTTTATAAGCCATACCCGCGCTCAATTAATACAGTACAATATTTCATTGAAAAGACTAAAAACAATATATTTCAGCAATACATGAAAATAAAAAATATCGCAAGGATCTCAAAGTTTTATGTGAAAAACAAGCATAACACATGTGTTAAAAAAACCCGTTTATAAATAAATCGGGTTTTTTTAATGTAGCTTAAATTATTTTTTATTAACTGCTTCTTTAAGGCTTTTTCCTGCAGAAAATTTGGGTACAGAACGTGCTGGAATATCGATTTCAGCACCAGTTGAAGGATTACGCCCCTTTGTTGCAGCACGATGAGAAACTTCAAAAGTGCCAAAACCTGGAAGACGAACATCTCCCCCTGAAGCCAAAGCTTCTGTTACAGAAGCCATAAAAGCATCAACAACAGCACCAGCTTGCGCTTTCGAAACACCTGCCTTTTCAGCAACGGAGCTAACGAATTCACTTTTATTCATAAAATATTTCCTTTCCCTATATTACCTGAACATGACTTAATCATGTTATTGGTCAGTTTATTGAAAAGTACAGCAAACAGAAGTCTTATTTTTATCCAAAACATTGTTTTTTTAGCAATAATCACAGTTATTCACGGAATTTTTCACTTTTTCCAACAAAAAACAGAATAATAACCTCAACAACATCTTCTACCACCTAAAAAATGCCGTTATAAATGAGATAAGTGAATCAGTGCGCAATCTGTATTCCTTCACTATCACTGCTCTCTGACCGGATTGGCACAGCCCCTGTAGAGGGTTCTTTCCATTCAATAGTGTCTGGAAAACGAACCAAAGCGTGTTTCAAAACTTCACTCACATGATTTACCGGAATAATTTCCATATTATTTTTGACATCATCAGGAATATCAACCAAATCTTTTGCATTTTCTTCAGGAATAAGTACTTTTTTTATCCCTCCTCGAAGAGCTGCTAAGAGTTTTTCTTTTAATCCACCAATGGGTAAAACGCGTCCACGTAAAGTAATTTCACCAGTCATTGCAATATCTTTATGCACAGCTACTCCTGTAAGGACCGAAACAATTGCTGTCACCATTGCAATCCCAGCCGATGGGCCATCTTTTGGTGTCGCACCCTCTGGAACATGAACATGGATATCGCGTTTTTCAAAAAGTGGAGGTTCAATACCAAAATCAACAGCACGAGAACGTACATAAGATGCTGCCGCTGAAATGGACTCTTTCATAATATCACGTAAATTTCCAGTTACAGTCATCTTCCCTTTGCCGGGCATCATAACTCCTTCAATAGTCAATAACTCTCCACCGACTTCTGTCCACGCAAGACCTGTTACAACACCAACTTGATTTTCTCCTTCAATCTGATTGTAATGATAACGTTTAACACCCAAGAAATCATGAATATTACTTTCTGTAACTTTTACAGATTTTTGATGTGTTTTGAGAATTTTTGTAACGGATTTGCGAGAAATTTTCATGAGTTCACGTTCAAGGTTACGAACGCCTGCCTCACGTGTATAAAACTGAATAATTGACCTTAGTGCTCCATCAGAAATACTGAGTTCTTTTTTAGACAAACAGTGATCTTTTAGTGCCTTTGGTAAAAGATGCTGTTTAACAATTTCCATTTTCTCACATTCAGTATAACCAGCGATACGAATAATTTCCATACGATCCATTAACGGACCTGGAATATTAAGCGTATTGGCAGTTGTGATAAACATGACATCAGAAAGATCATATTCAACTTCCAAATAGTGATCAATGAATGTACCATTTTGTTCAGGATCAAGAACTTCTAATAAAGCGGATGAAGGATCGCCACGAAAATCTTGGCCCATTTTATCAATTTCATCAAGCAAGAAAAGCGGATTAGATTTTTTTGCTTTTTTCATAGACTGGATAATTTTTCCAGGCATCGAGCCAATATATGTTCGGCGATGTCCACGAATTTCTGCTTCATCTCGGACACCTCCCAATGAGATACGAACATACTCACGTCCCGTTGCCTTTGCAATAGAGCGCGCTAATGATGTTTTCCCTACACCTGGAGGACCTAACAAACAAATAATGGGACCTTTTATCTTTGACGCGCGACTTTGTACGGCCAAATATTCAATAATTCGCTCCTTAACTTTCTCAAGACCAAAATGTTCATTATTCATGACCTTTTCAGCAAAATCTAAATTGTTTTTAATCTTAGATTTTTTACCCCAAGGCATTGCTAATAACCAATCAAGATAGTTACGTACAACTGTCGCTTCTGCAGACATCGGAGACATATTCCGTAATTTTCTCAATTCTGCTCCAGCTTTTTCCTGCGCTTCCTTGGATAGTTTTGTATTCTTGATACGCTCTTCTAATTCAGAGAGTTCATCTCGGCTATCATCACCTGCTCCTAACTCTTTTTGAATAGCCTTCATCTGCTCATTGAGATAATATTCTCGTTGGTTTTTTTCCATTTGCCGTTTAACATGCGAACGAATACGTTTTTCAACCTGCAAAACAGAAATTTCTCCTTCCATGAAGGACAAAACACGTTCAAGACGGGCCCGCACAGGTAAGAGCTCTAATATTTCCTGTTTTTCTGCCAGTTTAATCATCAAATGAGAAGCAATCGTATCGGCAAGCTTAGAAGGATTATCAAGCTGGCCAATCGCATTCACAACTTCAGGAGAGATTTTTTTATTAAGCTTTACATAGTTTTCAAAATAAGTAATCACTGACCTTGAAAGAGCTTCAATCTCAACATCACTCTCTCTAGGTTCTTCTGTAACAGTTGCAAAAGCCTGATGATAACCTTCACTTAAAGAAAATTGACTAATTTTTGCACGTGCAGTTCCTTCAACCAAAACCTTTACAGTACCATCAGGAAGCTTTAAAAGTTGAAGAATATTAGCAAATGTACCAATATGATAAACATCCTCTGATTTTGGATCGTCATCAGAAGCATTTTTTTGTGTCACCAATAGTATTTGCTTATCAACCGCCATCGTTTCTTCAAGAGCACGAATTGATTTTTCGCGGCCCACAAAAAGTGGAACAATCATATGGGGGAAGACAACAATATCACGAAGAGGTAAAACAGCATAAACCCCATCTCTTACTTCATCTGTCTTTTCATCAATATATTGCATAACTCTCCTTTCTGGAGCCTATGAGCTATCTACAACAATTAGCCCACCTTTAGAAAATCTCAGCTCTTCACTGTACATGAAGTGGTAATTACTCATACATAAATCAAGCATTATAATGATATTATTAGAAACACCTATCAAATACCGTTCACTACCACCTTTTATATTGTGCATCGCACAATGTCATGCTGATACATTTTCTTTATCTTCTGCACGTTCTGAGTAAATATAAAGAGGACGCGCTTTACCATCAACGACATCACTCGAAATAACCACTTTTTGAACGCCTTCAAGAGCCGGTAGCTCAAACATCGTCTCAAGAAGGATCTTCTCCATAATAGAACGTAAACCACGAGCACCAGTTTTACGTTCAATTGCTTTCTTTGCAATAACACGTAAAGCATCTTCATGAAATGCTAACTCAACATTCTCCATTTCAAAAAGACGCTGATATTGCTTTACTAACGCATTTTTAGGTTGGGATAAAATTTGCATGAGGGCGTTAACATCTAAATCCTCTAAGGTAGCGACTATAGGAAGCCGCCCAATAAATTCTGGTATTAAACCAAATTTAATAAGATCTTCAGGCTCTAAATCACGAAAAATTTCACCGACACAACGCTCATCCGGAGCCTTAACAGTCGCAGAAAAACCAATAGAAGTTTTTTCACCACGCCCTGAAATAATCCGTTCTAAACCTGCAAAAGCTCCCCCACAAATGAATAAGATGTTTGTGGTGTCAACCTGAAGAAACTCTTGTTGCGGATGCTTACGTCCACCTTGAGGAGGAACAGAAGCAATCGTTCCTTCCATAATTTTTAATAATGCTTGCTGAACTCCTTCCCCCGAAACATCTCTTGTAATAGAAGGATTGTCTGCTTTACGAGAAATCTTATCAACCTCATCGATATAAACAATACCACGCTGTGCACGTTCAACATTATAATCTGCTGCTTGAAGGAGCTTAAGAATAATATTTTCAACATCTTCTCCCACATAACCCGCTTCAGTCAAAGTGGTCGCATCCGCCATCGTAAAAGGCACATCAATAATACGTGCTAATGTTTGTGCAAGATAAGTTTTACCACAACCCGTTGGACCAACAAGAAGAATATTTGATTTAGCCAACTCAATATCATTGCTTTTAGACTGATGCGCCAACCGTTTATAATGATTATGAACAGCAACAGAAAGAACACGCTTTGCATGCTGCTGACCAATAACATAGTCATCAAGAACTGTTATAATTTCCTGTGGCGTAGGAACACCATCACGCACCTTAACCCCAGAAGACTTATTTTCTTCCCGAATAATATCCATGCAAAGCTCTACACATTCATCACAGATAAATACAGTAGGCCCCGCAATGAGCTTACGCACCTCATGCTGACTCTTGCCGCAGAACGAGCAATAGAGAGTATTTTTTGATTCGTTCCCGCTATTGCTAATTTTGCTCATTTTTCTTTCCTTTCACCACAATATATGAACACTTTGCCTTTTCAAAGGAAGCCTTTCATCATGAAAACTAAAAGACATATAGAAAACCATGCATGTCTCAATACTTTTAGGTGTTTCTCTTATTTTGCGATATTTTTTATAAAACTCTTGATTTAAAGTAGCTGTTTTTTCTATAAAAATTCTTAATCTTTTTCTTCTTTTTCAGTTTCTGCACGGTATTGTATAACATCATCAACTAAGCCAAACGCTTTGGCTTCTTCTGCTGTCATAAAATGATCGCGATCGAGAGTTCTCTCTATAACCTCATAATCTTGACTCGTATGTTGAACATAAATTTCATTTAAACGCCGTTTCATCTTTATAATATCTTGCGCATGTCGCTCAATATCTGAAGCTTGACCTTGAAAACCACCAGATGGTTGATGCACCATAATACGTGCGTTTGGCAATGTAAAACGATGACCTTTTGCTCCAGCCGTTAATAATAAAGACCCCATAGATGCCGCTTGCCCCATGCAAAGCGTAGAAACAGGAGGGCGAATAAACTGCATAGTATCATAAATAGCCATACCAGATGTTACGACACCACCTGGAGAATTAATATAAAGACTAATTTCTTTTTTAGGATTTTCCGCTTCCAAAAAAAGCAATTGTGCACAAACAAGCATTGCCATACCATCTTCAACAGGTCCATTAATAAAAATAATCCGTTCCTTTAAAAGACGGGAAAAAATATCATAGGCCCGTTCACCACGATTTGTTTGTTCAATAACCATAGGAACAAGGCTTAATGCTGTTTTCATTGGATCACTCATATTTTTACTTTCCGTTCATATAACAACCGCTCTTTACACATTCAATGTTTTTGTCCATATGTTAACATTACTCTCTTGTGCAAGCTACAATCAAGAGATTGTATAAGATAGATTAAAATCTCAATAGTTAAAATAGCAATAATAACTCTACCTAAACAAATGATGAACATCCGGAATGCGAGATACCGCCCAATGGTAAAAACTTCCTTCCTGAGGTCTTTTCGTGGTCTTTGTCTTTCTGTGAATATGAAAACCTATCAAGCGTGAATCTGTAAGCGGCTTTACGCCAAAAGCTGGTTCAAAAATACGTTCAGTTTTTCGCCCAGTCCAATAATAAAAAGTTTCCTTTTCCTTTGCTTCATGAAAAAAAACATATTGTTTTGCTAATCGTGAAATACCATCATTGCCAAATATTGTAACGCCAAGATTTCCCGGTAAAATCGGCATTTTTTTCCTCTTTAACCAAAACGGTCTCCAAACACGACGCTTAAACCCAAGCCAATGAGGAATAATTTCTGCACCTGCCCAATAATCCTCAAATATTTTTATAATAGGGTTATTGGGCGGAAAATAAAGTGCAGAAACGCCTACTCTTGTATTATTTTCTCTTGCCAACCAAACCTTATCCGCATCTGGATGAAATTGTTTAACAAGGTAAACATCTGTATCTAACCAAACACCTTGTTGATATTTCATCAGCATAACACGAAAAAAATCCGAGAACTGAACAATTGTACACCCTAATTTATCATCAGAAAAATCGGAATCAAGGCGATAAATTGCTGAGCGTGGTAAAATTGATTCGGCTTCATGCAGCTCAACACCAGCAGGGAGATTATCTATTTTTTATCATAACTAAAAAGCTTAACGCGCTGTCCAGTTTTAACCATTGAAGACAAACAAAGCCTATCTACCAATCTTAATTGTCCACTATACCAAAAAGTACAAATATCCATAGATAATATATCAAAAATATTCTAAACTTACGCGAAAGAGTTGTTCAACATCACGAACCCTATCAGCAAGAGCAAAAATCACTATTCTATCACCAGACAAAATACGCGTATCTGCCGAAAGCTGTATTATTGTCTTATTGCGATAAATTGCACCAATTCTCAAACCATCTGATAAATTGAGCTCTGATAATGACTTACCAACCAATGAAGATGTTTGCATCACTTCAGCTTCAATAATTTCTGCTCGGCCATTAAAAACTGAATGAACAGAACGAATACGCCCACGGCGCATTTGTTGCAAAATTCTCGATATTGTAACGCTATGGGGATTAAGATATGCATCCACACCAACAGCACGACTAAATTCTTGATAGGCAACATTATTAATCAATACCATATTGGCTTTGCAGCCCAATCTTTTAGCAATAATAGCGCTTAAGAGATTAACCTGATCTTGATTGGTCAATGTAATCATTAAATCGGACTGATCAATTCCCGCATCTTGAAGAATCACTGGATCTAACACGTTACCGTATAAAACTGTTGTTTTTTCAAGCTGATCAGCAATTGTGAGGGCTCTTTCTCTATGCGCTTCTATGATCTTCAATTTTAATTTATGGAAACGCTTTTCAATAGCCTGTGCAACATAAAGGCCAATGTGGCCACCCCCTGCAATAATCATGCGGTGGGCATCTTGTTCTTTATGACCAAAAAGCCCAACAGCACGACGCATCTGTTCACGAGAAACAACAAGATAGGTTATATCACCAACGCGTAGTTGCGTTTCTGAATGTGCAACCAATAATTCCGCGCCACGTTTAATAGCAGTAACCGTCGTATGAAGATCTGGAAAAAGCTCTGTTAATTGACGCAAAGGTGTATTAATAACGGGACAATCTTCCATGCATTCCAAAGCTAGTGCCACAATATCATCATTACAAAAATAAAGAACATCTATTGCACCAGGTAAAGCAATACGGCGCAAAACCATTTCCCCAACTTCAACTTCTGGCGAAATAACCACATCAATGGGAATATTCTCTCTGGAAAAAAGCGTCTTATAACGTGGTTCTAAATAAGATTGTGAGCGAATACGAGCAATTTTTGTGGGCACATTAAATAATGAATGTGCTACTTGGCAAGCTACCATATTAACTTCATCAAACAAAGTGACAGCAATCAACATATCAGCTTTGTCTGCATCTGCAGCCAAAAGAACTTCAGGCCGTGAACCGTGACCAACAAAACCTCTCACATCCAATGTATCGCGAATCTTTTCAATTAATCTCGTTTCAATATCAATAACAGTAACATCGTGATTTTCAGCAGCAAGACGCTCTGCTATCCCATAACCAACCTGTCCTGCTCCACAAATAATAATACGCATCGCTTTAAGAAACTCCAAGCGCTTTAAGTTTACGGTGCAAAGCTGAACGCTCCATGCCTATAAATTCAGCAGTACGTGATATATTTCCACCCAAACGCCCAATCTGCGCCACTAAATATCTCTTTTCAAATAATTCTCGAGCTTCACGTAACGGCAAATCCATTATACTTTCATCTGAATCCATTTGAAGACGTGGCAAAGAATCACTTACTTCACTGGGAAGAAAGTCCGCTGTTATAGGACCATCACCATCCCGCACAAGAATAAGAAGACGCTCAATATTATTACGTAATTGCCGCACATTACCCGGCCAAGCGTGCGTTTGCAAAATAGCAATCACATCATCACTGATTGCACGCGGTTTAATCCCAACCTGCTGTGATATTGTTTTTACAAAATGATGTACAAGTTCTGGAATATCTTCACGACGCGCTGAAAGGGGCGGAACAACAATAGGAACAACGGAAAGACGGTGAAAAAGATCCTCCCTAAAGCGCCCATCAGAAATGAGGTTTTCAAGATTTTGCGCTGTCGAAGAAATGATACGGACATCCACCTTAACACGTTTTGTGCCGCCAATTCTCTCAAATGTTTGCCCCGTTAAAACCCGAAGAATCTTCCCTTGAGTCTCACGCGGCATATCAGCAATTTCATCAAGATATAAGATACCGCCATGAGCTTCCTCTAAGGCACCAATTTTACGCTCTCTTCCCTCCATTTCGCTGCCAAACAGCTCTATTTCCATTCTTTCCGGAGTAATCGTTGCAGCATTTATTGTAACAAATGGCCCATTCGAACGCGTTGAGAGCGCATGAATAGCTCGTGCAACAGTCTCTTTTCCTGCCCCTGAAGGACCTGTTATCATGATGCGACTATTGGTTGGTGCTACTTTTTCTATGATTTGACGCAAATTTTTTATAACTGTCGATTTTCCGAGCAACTCTAATGTCTCGTTCGAACGCTTTCGCAATTCTAAAAGCTCACGTTTTAAATTTGAATTTTCAAGTGTTCTCTCTGCAACCAATACAAGTCTATCAGCTTTAAAAGGTTTTTCAATGAAATCATATGCCCCTCGCTTTATAGCGGAAACAGCCGTCTCAATATTACCATGACCAGAGATCATAACGACCGGAAGAGCCGGATATTGTGTTTTAATTTCATCAAGCAGTGCTAAACCATCGAGACGACTACCCTGTAGCCAAATATCCAAAAAAATGAGCTTTGGAATACGCTCACTAATTTGAGCCAATGCTTCATCAGAGTTACAAGCAACACGCGTTTCATAACCTTCATCATCTAAAATACCAGCAACAAGCTCACGAATATCTGCTTCATCATCAACAATCAAGATATCTGATACCATACTATTCCCCTATCTTATGATTTATGGCTTGTATAATATTACCCTGCTTACCCCCATCCGCTGGAAATATCAAACGGATCATCGCACCACGACCTTCATAAAAACTCTCCGGTGCATCATGAAGCTCCATGAAACCACCGTGATCTTCAATAACTTTGCGCACAATAGCTAACCCCAGCCCTGTTCCTTTTTCCCGCGTTGTTATATAGGGTTCTAATAACTTTTGTCTTTGCTCTTTAGGAAGTCCTTTCCCGTTATCAACAACATCCACAACCACCCATTCTTCCTGACGATAAGAACGGATAAGAATATGACCGTGAATATTTTCCTCTCGCATAACTGAATCTATGGATTCGCTCGCGTTTTTGATAACATTGCAAAAAGCCTGTACAATGAGACGGTTATCAAATGCACCCATAAGTGGTAGAGTTCCTAAATCTTGCTCAAAATGAATATCATGTCGCGTCACCTCTATCAAGAAACATGCTTCGCGCAACAATTCTCGTATATCTAAAATATGCATTTTGGGTTTGGGCATACGTGCAAAAGAGGAAAACTCATCAACCATACGCCCAATATCTCCAACCTGCCGAATAATTGTGTCAATACACCGCTCAAAGACCTCTCTATCTTGTGTAATAGCTTTGTTATAACGTTTACGAATGCGTTCAGCGGATAACTGAATAGGTGTAAGAGGATTTTTAATTTCGTGTGCAATACGCCGCGCAATATCCGCCCACGCCGCTGTACGTTGCGCTGCAACAAGGTCTGTAATATCATCAATTGTTAGAACCCAAGATTGCCCTTGTCCATCATCCTCCTCCATCGTAACTTGGACATTACAGACACGCTCTTTTCCTGCAACGTTTAAAGTGACCTGCTCACGATGGTTTTTACGATCCAATGAACGCACAAACTGAAAAACCTGCCAAATTTCAGCGCTTAAAGATAAAAGACTTTTTCCAACAACGCGCTCTGAGCGAATATCAAACATCGCTTCAATAGACCGATTGATAATGGTGATATCACCATTATCATCTATACCTGCTACTCCCGCTGTTACACCCGATAACACAGCTTCAGAAAAACGCCGTCTTTCATCAATTTGATCACGCACTGCAATCAATTCATTACGCCGACTTTTCAATTCACTGACCATGTAATTAAAAGTTTTGGATAATTGCCCAATATCTCCATCTTTTGCTCGTACTGGCACGAAAATTTCCATATTTCCAGAAGCAACATCATCGGCAGCACTAATGAGAAGACGAATAGGACGTACTAAGCGATCAGCAACAGCAATAGCAGCCCAAATGGCTGATAAGAATAAACTAAAAAAAAGACACAAATAAAGCATACCAAATGCAATCTGTGTCAGCAGGCGATTCTCATTTAAATCACGATAACGATCTGTATTAACTTCTGTCAAACGCAAAGCAGATAAAACACCTTTATCAACGTCACGCACCAAATATAAAAATGTGTTTGGAATATTGGTAAATTTTAAAATAATACCAAAATAATCATGAATGCCTGGTTGAAAAGAAAAAGGTCTCGCACTGGTTGCACGTTCAATAAGATGAGAAGGAGGAATTGGCAGTTTATCTTCATCACCAAGAGCACTCGATACAAAAATAGCTCCACTAGAACTTAACAAAAATGCACCACGCAAATTGCGTCCTAGAGCATGACGCGTCAATTGCATCCTATATTCAGCTGGATTACGTTCTAAGAGTTTTTTGTTATCAAGTGCAAATGCCATCGCGTAGGATAAATTTTTTAAATTTTGGAGCATTTCATCTGCATAAGCATTTGCTAAATCAATAGAAGAGCCCACAATTTGCCGCGTTGTTGTATCAAACCATCGATCAAGTCCCAAATTTAGTGCTGGACCCGATACAAGAGCTACAGCAACAGCTGGCATTGTCGCAACAAGTGCAAACAATGAAATAAGGCGCACATGAAGACGCGATCCTGCACGCCTTGAACGCCAAGCACGAATGATCGGTATCATCTCATAAAAAACGATGACAATAAGCCCTAAAACCCAAAAACTATTAATTCCTATAAGAATAAGGGTTACTGTTCTACTGGGAACAACAGGAGTTAATCCAATAAGAATAATAAATGAAACAGAGGCCGTAAGTAAAGCCAATACAATAATTGTAATCCCTAAAAAAATATATACCTTACTTAAACGATACAACTCATCGTTATAAGTATTTTTATCTATGTCTTGAAGATTCGTCACAGATGTTATATTCGTCATGAGCTTACATACCCTTATCCCATTATTCTCATATAACCTTTTGTAGCAAAAATTGACAATACTAATACTACATTTAAAATAGGCAAATATAGTCAACGAGAAAAAACTTCTACATTTTGCAAAATATCTTTAAAATAGACTGTGTTCGACGATACTTTACGAAGGAAATGAGATGCGATTAACAAAACAAACAAATTATGCTCTTCGAATGCTTATGTATTGTGCAGATAATCAGGGAACTCTCAGTCGTGTTCCAGAAATTGCTAAAGCATATGCCGTTTCAGAGCTTTTTTTATTTAAAATCCTTCAGCTGCTTGTTCAAGCAGGTTTTATACAAACAGTGCGTGGACGCAATGGTGGAGTTAGATTGGCTAAACCCGCAGCAGAAATTTCAGTCGCGGATGTTGTGAAAGTAACAGAAGACAACTTTTCCCTCGCAGAATGTTTCGATACTGCAGAACCAACTTGCCCCTTGTTTGATTTTTGTGGTTTAAATACCGCACTTCAAAAAGCATTAAATGCTTTTTTTGAGGTGTTATCCGTGATATCCCTTGCTGATCTACAACAACCATCCTTTCAAAATCATTTTAAAATTAATGACAAAAAAGCAAACTAAGATTATAATACAAGGAGATTAAGTATTTCTATTGCAGCAATAATATTAGCCGCTGGACGGGGTGAAAGAGCAGGATCTCCCCATAAAATTCCAAAACAATATCGGCTTCTAGGACAAAAGCCAATTATTTATCATACCGTGCATTGTTTTTTGCAGCATCCAGCTATCACAACAATTATTCTTGTTATTCATCCAGAAGATCGTCAAATCTGTGAACAAGCTATTGACGATTTTAAAGAGCGCCTTATTATCGTTGAAGGAGGCAATACACGTCAAATCTCTACCTTATATGGACTTCAGGCACTCAAAAAATTTGCCCCCCAATATGTGCATATTCATGATGGTGCACGCCCTTTTATCGAAAACAAGCTTCTTAATAACATTCACAACACTATCACGCCTCAAGAAGGTGTTCTTCCTGTTCTGCCCATCTCTGATACCCTTAAACGTATAAATAATCAGCATGTTTTAGAAACAATTCCCCGTACCCATCTTTATAGTGCACAAACTCCACAGTGTTTTCCCTTTGAACATATCTTAGCGGCCCATAAACAAGCAAAACAAGCTTGCAAACAAGAATTCACTGACGATTCTGCAATTGCCGAATGGTTTGGAATTCCTATGCGTACCGTTCCTGGAGATCCTAACAACATAAAAATTACATGGCATGAAGATTTTAATACTGCACATTTATATCTCCAAAAGAAAATGCAAATATTTCCTGATATTCGTACCGGCAATGGTTATGATGTTCACTCTTTTGAGGATGGTGATTTTCTTATATTATGTGGTATAAAAATCCCTTTTCATAAAAAATTAAATGGACACTCCGATGCGGATGTTGCTCTTCATGCATTAACAGATGCCCTTCTTGCAACTCAAGGTGCTGGAGATATCGGTACACATTTTCCTCCCTCTGATCCTCAATGGAAAAATGTATCATCAGAAATTTTTCTCCGTCATGCTCTTGATATTATAAAACAAGCAGGTGGTCGTATCGCCAATGTTGATATCACAATTATCGCTGAAAATCCTAAAATTAGTCCATATCGTCATGCCATGACAGAAAATCTTATAACAATACTTGCAATAACACCTGATCGTATCTCTATCAAAGCAACAACAAATGAAAGGCTTGGATTTATTGGTCGTGGTGAGGGAATTGCTGCTCTTGCAACAGTGAGCGTCCTTTATTCAGGAGAAATTCCCCAATGACATATCTTTGTGAAAAACAAGCACATGAAGTTCTTAATACCTTTCGCCAAAAAGGTTTGCTGTTAACAACTGTAGAGTCTTGTACAGGGGGACTCATTGCTGCATGCCTCACAAATATAGCAGGATCGTCAGATGTTCTCGATTGTGGATTTGTTGTTTATTCAAATGAATCTAAAACACGCCTTGTTGGCGTTTGTGCTGAACTTATAAAAACCTATGGTGCCGTTTCAAAAGAAGTTGCTCTTGCAATGGCTGAGGGTGGATTA
Organism: Bartonella sp. AP36NXGY; assembly: GCF_042195865.1. Taxonomy (NCBI): domain Bacteria; kingdom Pseudomonadati; phylum Pseudomonadota; class Alphaproteobacteria; order Hyphomicrobiales; family Bartonellaceae; genus Bartonella; species Bartonella sp. AP36NXGY. The sequence goes on from NZ_JBHIPD010000002.1 coordinate 23,328, forward strand.
AAACATTCACAAGCTGACATTGCAGTTTCTGTAACAGGAATTGCTGGTCCAGGAGGTGCAAGTCTTGATAAACCTGTAGGACTTGTGCATTGCGCAGTAGCTTATAAAAACCACTCCCCCCTGCACAAAGAAATGCACTTTGCTCATCTTAATCGCAATGCTATCCGCCATGCAACTGTTGAAAATGCTTTTAAAATGATTCTGGAATTGCTTCACTGAATTCCCCATACTAATTTCAAAATTCTTTATTCCCCATCGAGTCTATAATCGTCAACATCTTGAAAAAATTTTATTGTATCACAACTTGAAAATGAACGATCTGACTAGCCTAAAATTATCTCACTTTAGTCCTGTGTAGGTTGAATTAATCAAATTTATTCACTTACACGCCACAAGAGAAAAAACTGTATAAATAAAATGATTAATGAAAGGGAAACTTGTACCTCTCTCTCAAGTGCTAAGAGCTGGTACAACATCTTGAGAGATGGCAAATAAATGATACAGGAGAACTTCTTCATAAGTGTACAGATGTAGATTTTATATACTTTTACGAGAATCTATACTATTTATTATGAGCACTATTATGAAATGGGTATGACGCAAGCATGTTCTATTTGGGCGTTTTGTTTAACGAGTGTGCATCCATTAAAAAAGAGAGAAACAAAAGCATGAAACTGTGCATCATCTTCATCATTTAAAATGATATTCCCTCAATATGCTTTTGAAAGCTGAATTAAAAACAAATAGTAAAGATGGAAACCGGTTTTCACCTTCACGCTGTTTAAGCAATAGGTATTGTTAAAAAATAACAGAATAGACTATGTTACCGTAGAGCCATAAATCTGATGCGCACGCTTCTCAAAAGCCTCGGTAAATTTACGAAACGCAATATCAAACATTGAGCCCATCACTAATCCAAGCGTTTTACTTTTAAATTCATAATCAATAAAAAACTCTACATTACATGCATTGGTATTTTCAATATCATGAAAGGCCCAACGATTTTCAAGATATTTGAATGGACCATCAATATATTTAACTTCTATAAGACTTTTTTCCGGCTGAAGAAATACTTGAGTCGTAAAAGTTTCACGAATAATCTTATAGCCAACGGTCATATCCGCAAGAAGCAATATTTTTTTTCCATATTCTTTTCGAGAACGTATTATTAAAGACTCACACATTGGTAAAAATTCAGGATAACGCTCAATATCTGAAACCAGATCAAACATTTCACTGGCACTATGGGTGATCTGCCGATGTATTGTAAAAATCGGCATAATTATCTCTGTAAGGAAAATTTTTCATCACGCGCTTTTTGCAAAATGGCAAAATCATCTCCAGCATGATGAGATGAACGCGTTAGAGGATTGGAGGCCATATGTAAAAATCCTTTTACTTTACCAATCTTGGCAAAAGACTCAAATTCTTCAGGAGGCACAAAACGAACAACTGGATGATGTTTTCGTGTAGGCTGCAAATATTGTCCAATTGTCATAAAGTCAACATCAGCAGCGCGCAAATCATCCATCAATTGCAAAACTTCATTTCGCTCCTCCCCAAGGCCAACCATAATTCCCGATTTTGTAAAAATTGTTGGATCAAGTTCTTTAACACGTTGTAATAAACGAATTGAATGAAAATAACGTGCCCCTGGACGGACCTTCAAATATTTAGAAGGAACTGTTTCTAAGTTATGATTAAAAACATCAGGCTTAGCAGCAACAACAACTTCTAAAGCGCCATCCTTATGACGAAAATCAGGTGTAAGAACTTCAATTGTTGTTTTAGGAGTTTTTTGACGAATCGCATAAATAACTTTTGCAAAATGCTCAGCACCACCATCAGCAAGATCATCACGATCAACAGATGTAATGACAACATGTTTTAATTCCATCCGTGCAACAGCATCAGCGACACGTTCTGGCTCATTATCATCAACGGCAAGTGGAATACCTGTTGCAACGTTACAAAAAGCACAAGCACGCGTACATATTTCACCTAAAATCATAAAGCTAGCATGCCTCTGGCTCCAACATTCGCCAATATTAGGACAACCAGCTTCTTCACATACAGTCACTAACTTATGCGTACGTACAATACTATGTGTTTCCTTATAAATTGGTGATGTTGGCGCTTTTACACGAATCCAATCTGGCTTTTTTTGAACGCTTGTATCAGGACGATGTGCCTTTTCAGGATGACGCAATCGTCTATTTGCAACTCTATCAACAACCGTAACCATTTAAGCCTTTGCCTTATAAATACGAAGTAACAATCAAAAATATAAAATTTTTCATACAATCCAGTCATCAAGCGTTTAAAACTTGACCATAAGCATCTAATACACTTTCTTTCATCATTTCCGATAAGGTCGGATGTGGAAAGACAGTATGCATTAATTCTTCTTCTGTTGTTTCAAGATTCATAGCAATAACAAAACCCTGTATCAATTCTGTTACCTCAGCCCCTACCATATGGGCCCCGAGAAGCTGTCCTGTTTTTTTATCAAAAATCGTTTTTACTAACCCCTGATCATCACCCAAAGCAATCGCCTTACCATTCGCAGCAAAAGAATAACGACCAATACGTATATCATAACCTGCTTCTTTTGCTGCCGCTTCTGAAAGCCCTACAGAGGCAACCTGTGGTGTACAATATGTACACCCTGGAATTTTTCTTTTATCAAGTGGATGAGCGCTTTTCAAACCTGCAAGATGCTCAATACATATCACACCTTCTTCTTCTGCTTTATGGGCCAACATAGGAGGGCCTGCTACATCACCAATAGCATAAATACCTTCCACCCCCGTCCAACTCCATTCATCAGTTACAATGCAGCCGCGATCGGTTTTTATTCCCAAAGCTTCTAAACCAAGATTCTCAATATTACCTTGCACCCCAACAGCGGAAATCAACCGGTCAACAGTCATTGACTCTATTTTACCTTGAACATCAATATGTACACTTACAGAATCGGAAGATTTTTCAACCTTTGTTACTTTTGTTTGACGAAGAATGCGTAAACCTTTTTTCTCTAACTGTTTACGAGCAAACGTTGAAATTTCAATATCTTCAGCAGGCATGATATGGGGCATCATTTCAACAACAGTTACTGTCGCCCCCATATCATGATAAAAAGAAGCAAATTCAATGCCAATAGCCCCAGACCCTATAACCAAAAGCGATTTTGGCATTGCTGGCGGTATCATAGCTTCAAAATAAGTCCAAATGAGTTTTCCATCTGGCTCAATACCAGGAAGGACACGAGGATGTGCGCCCGTTGCAATAATGATATGCTTTGCTTGATAAGTTCCCTCCCCTAACGTCCCTTTAGGGACTGGATTTTGCGGTTGCATAATCGGTTTGGAGGATGAAAAAACCATAATTTCCGCAGGAAGGCTTCCCTTTGCTTCTTTAGTAAGCTTTGCTTCACCCCAGATAATATCAATTTTGTTTTTTTTCATTAAAAAACCAACACCAGCATTTAAACGTGCTGAAACACCCCGTGAACGTGCCACAACATCTTTGATGTTTGCCTCAATTGAACCATTAATTTTTAATCCATAATTTGTCGCATGTTCAGCAAAATGTTTCATTTCCGCTGAACGTAGAAGGGCCTTTGTTGGAATACATCCCCAATTTAAACAGATCCCTCCCAAATGTTCACGTTCAACAATCGCAGTCTTAAAGCCACATTGTGCTGCACGAATTGCGGTTACATATCCGCCTGGACCTGATCCAATCACAATTACATCATAAAGATTTGCCACAGTAATTCCTCCATGGATATATATATAAAATGGATATGCATTTTTTGAACTTAAGACTGTAAAACAATATGAGAGAATTATCTTATGTCTTTGCTTTAAGCTTCACGTAAATGCTTTATCCAAACCAGAAATAGCAATAACATTGCTCTTTAAACTCTTTAAATTTGTTTCTATTCTCTTAACACGCTTTCTCACAATTTATGTGAAGAACGGTTAAACAGTTCAAACCAACATTGCTAATGGATTTTCAATCATCTTCTTAAAAGTCCGCGCGAGCTCTGCTGCTAAAGCACCATCGACAGCACGATGATCCGCAGAAAGCGTAACTGACATAACTGTCGCAACAACTAATGCACCATTTTTAACAACGGCGCGTTGCTCCCCTGCTCCAATCGCAAAAATCGTCGCATGCGGTGGATTAAGAATAGCAGAAAAACTTTTTATACCATACATCCCCATATTTGATACAGCTGTTGTTCCACCCTGATATTCTTCCATTTTTAACTTGCCCTCGCGCGCACGCTTTGCAAAATCCTTCATCTCTTTGGAAATAAGTGATAACGGCTTTTCCTCTGCATGGCGAATAATCGGTGTAATTAATCCATTGGGAATAGAAACAGCAACCCCAACATCACAATGTTTATGATGAATCATCCCACCTTCAAGCCAAGAGACATTCGCATCAGGAACCGCTTTCAAAGAAAGTGCGACAGCTTTGATCACCATGTCATTAACAGAAAGCTTATAAGTAGGCTGAGTTTCTTCCTGCCTTTTAACCATTGGTGCAGCAGCATTCAGTTGTGTACGCAGTGCTAATAGCGCATCAAGTTCACAATCTACCGTTACATAGAAATGTGGGACTCTCTGTTTTGATTCCACCAAACGTGTCGCGATTGTTTTACGCATATTATTATGGGGAGCGAAGCTATATTCATCCTCTTTGAAGAGTTTCAATATCTGTTTGTCCGAAGCACCTGTAGCTATTAGCTCCCCTATCGATGATGAATAAGACACTTTAGACATATCGCTGCTCACAGCTTTTTCTACATCGCGCTTAATAATGCGCCCATGCGGACCACTTCCAGAAATAAGGGATAAATCAAGACCTGCCTGAGATGCTAATCGCCGCGCTAAGGGAGAGGCAAAAAGACGAGCTTCCTTTTTATCTTGCTGTATTAATTGCCCAGTTGATGATTCATGAGACATTTTTATTCCCTTTGAGTCCGTCTGTTTCAGAGAATCTGTCTGTTTGATGCCCTCTGATTCTTGTCTTGTAGAAGAAGAGATTTCTTCTGTAACTTTTGCAGCTTCAGCTAAATCTTCACCTTCTTCTGCTAAAACAACAATTAAAGCATTTACTTTAACGCCTTGTGTTCCAGCAGGAACAACAATTTTAGCAACCCTACCTTCATCAACGGCTTCGACTTCCATTGTCGCTTTATCCGTCTCAATTTCAGCAATAACATCACCAGAGGAAACCTTATCTCCCTCCTTAATATTCCATTTTGTTAAATTTCCCTCTTCCATCGTAGGGGAAAGCGCTGGCATTGTAATTTTAATGGGCATTATGCTTTCCTCCGTTATGCTCTGTATGTCACAGCCTTAACGGCCTCAATAATTTCAGCAGTATTAGGCAAAGCCAACTTCTCAAGATTAGCGGCATAAGGCATCGGAACATCTTTACCAGAAATCGTAGCAATTGGCGCATCAAGATAGTCAAAAGCCTGCTGCATAACACGGGTTGCTATTTCAGTTCCCACAGATGACTGAGGAAATCCCTCTTCAATTGTTACCAAACGACCTGTTTTTTTAACTGACGAAAGAATTGTTGGAAGATCCATCGGGCGAATGGTTCGTAAATCAATCAATTCAACATCAATACCAAGTTTTTCAATTTCTGGTAACGCTTGAACAGCATAATGCATCCCAATTCCACATGCAACAATTGTCACATCTTGTCCAGACTTATGAATACGCGCCTTACCAATAGGTAAAACAAAATCATCGAGTTGAGGAACATCAAATTGATGCCCGTACAAAATCTCATTTTCAAGGAAAACAACAGGATTATCATCACGAATAGCAGCTTTCAGCAAACCTTTTGCATCTGCAGCGCTATAAGGCATAACAACTTTCAGACCTGGTATATGACTATACCATGCTGCATAACATTGAGAATGTTGAGCACCAACACGGGCAGCCGCACCATTGGGACCTCGGAAAACCATAGGAGCGGTCATTTGTCCACCAGACATATAACGTGTCTTGGCTGCTGAGTTAATAATTTGGTCCATCGCCTGCATCGCAAAATTAAAGGTCATAAACTCGACAATAGGACGTAACCCACCAAAAGCAGCCCCGACAGCCAGCCCAGCAAAGCCGTGCTCTGTAATTGGGGTATCAATAACTCGGCGTTCTCCGAATTCTTCCAACAAACCTTGACTAACCTTATAGGCACCTTGATATTGCGCAACTTCTTCCCCCATAAGAAAAACTGTTTCATCACGCCGCATTTCTTCAGCCAAAGCCTGATTAAGCGCTTCACGAACTGTCATTGTAACCATTTGTGTTCCCGCTGGAATATCAAAATTAAGAGATGTATCAAAAGTAGGAGCAGCCTGCGGAACTGACAAAGGCAGAGAAAGAGCAGATTCCTTAGTTTTTTGTGCTGTATCAGTAGGTTGCGAAATATCCTCAGCACGCTCACCTTCTTCTAACAAAATTGCAATAACAGTGTTAACCCTTACGCCTTCTGAACCTTCAGGCACAAAAATTTTACCAAGAGTACCTTCATCAACGGCCTCTACTTCCATTGTAGCCTTATCCGTTTCAATTTCAGCAATAACATCGCCAGAGCTAACCTTATCACCTTCTTTCTTGAGCCATTTAGACAGTTTACCTTCTTCCATAGTTGGTGAAAGCGTCGGCATCAAAATATCAATAGACATACTTGCTTCCCTCGCATCAAACTAAAATATCAGTATAGAGCTCAGAAGCATCTGGCTCTTGATCACTTTGTGCAAAATCTACCGCATCAGCAACAATTGCACGGACCTCTTTCTCAATAGATTTTAAATCGTCTTCGCTCGCCCAATTTTTTTTAAGAATCCGACTTTTTACTTGATCAATCGGATCGTGCTCCTCTTTTATTTTTTGGACTTCTTCCTTTGAACGATATTTTGCTGGATCAGACATGGAATGACCACGATAGCGATAGGTCTGCATATCAAGAATGATCGGTCCTTTACCTGAGCGTGCCCAAGAAATTGCTTCATCAGCAGCTCCTTTTACTGATCGAACATCCATACCGTCAACAACAATACCTGGAATTTCAAAAGAAAGACCACGTCGTGAAAAATCAGTTTCTGCAGATGCACGTGAAACTGACGTTCCCATAGCATACTGATTGTTTTCAATAATATAAACAACGGGAAGCTTCCAAAGTGAAGCCATATTAAAACTCTCGTAAACCTGCCCCTGATTTGCAGCACCATCACCAAAATAAACCAATGTCACATTATCTTTACCAAGGTACTGATTCGAAAATGCCAAACCTGAACCAATGGGAACCTGCGCACCAACAATACCATGTCCCCCATAAAAGTTCTTTTCTTTAGAGAACATATGCATCGAGCCACCCTTCCCTTTGGAAAAGCCACCTTGACGTCCCGTTAATTCTGCCATAACACCACGCGGACTCATCCCAACGGCTAACATATGACCATGATCACGGTAAGACGTAATAACCTGATCACCTTCTTTTGCCGCTTTCAATGTTCCTATAACAACGGCTTCCTGACCAATATAAAGGTGACAAAATCCCCCAATAAGCCCCATACCATAAAGTTGTCCTGCTTTTTCTTCAAAACGGCGAATTAAAAGCATTTCACGATAAGCATCAAGTTCTTCTTCTTTTTTAAAATCTGCTATTGGTGCTTTCTTTGTGGTGCTTGATAATGCAGTGCGCGCCGCCGACGCAGAATTTTTTTTAAGTCGTTCTGCCATATTAAACTCCCTTTTATGATTATTTAGGAATAACCTTTACGAACAAAAGTTACAAGCCTTATCAATCGGCTTAAACAATATCATTGCTGATTGTTGTTTAAATTAAGCGATTTTTCATTTACCTTTGGTATCATTTCAAGGTATTAAGATTGTCAATTCATTTGGCTTAGAAAAGTTCAAATTCTTTCGAACATACTCATCCAACATATCTTTTTCTATATGCCCATTGCGTAAAAGAGAAATACGCTTTTCCATGAATATCCGCTCAGCTTCTATTTCATGAAGCTCCTTTTCTAATTCGCTAATATGCTGATTAACTTCACTGCGTGAATACAATCCATACTCACCATGATAAATGTGATAACTGAAATAGCTTAAGACTCCCACCGTCATAAGAGGTAGTACAAAGCGTACTTTGATTGATCGACGTTTCTGCTTTGTCCACATAAAATAGCACAGTCTTTACAGCACAAATTTTTTGATATTTTGCCCAACTATGCATGATTTTGATTAATACCTCATTACCAAATCTACACCAAAATAATTTGTTATTTCAATTTACCCCCCCTTAATACGATCAAAGTAAGCTGAATGCCCCACTTTTTATATTATAAATATTGGATATCCTCTAAGTTGTGATTTTGCACCCATCTTTGTCCTTAAAACTTCCTGTTAAAATGACTATAAAATCAATCAATACCCAAGGTGTAATTATCAAAAAAATTCCTATAAGCCCTACCGGCATAAATATTACACTTATTATACTTATTACACTTATTATATTTATAAGAAGCATTGCAATGCCCGTTCCAACTTTACCAACCATAAAACGATGAAGTCCTAGTCCACCTAGAAAAAAACAAACGACCGCTAACGTCACTTTTGATTGCTGTGACTGACCTTCAGTTGAGATAGGGAAAATAGATTTAATGGTATCCCCTTCACACACAAAATCAACGACGTCACCAATTTTCGGCGGCGTTTTTCCTGACCAATCCCAATTCGCAAACTGATAGCGCTTACCATCAGCCCCTGAAATGAAATAATCTCCTTGATCATGACCAATAATCTTACCTTTCATCTTCACCACCTATAAAATTGTTATTCATAAAGAAGCTTTTCTTCTAATATGATAATATGTTGAATAAACCTCACAGCATGAATACAGTCTGTATTCACCGTGATATATGACAATTTAAAAAGCTAAAAATTCCCCAACAACTTAAAATTCCCGCAATTACAAGTGGTAATACAAAGCACGCTGTTCGATTTGCACCTTTGCTTTTTTCATATGAAATAGTACAGTCTTTTTCAATAGTTTTATTTAAATATTCATAATTTTCTTTAATATTTCACATTTAAAGACATATATTAAAATAATTTACATTATTAAATTAATATATTGACAACATTAAAAGTAAAGAAAGTGCCTCACTCTTTACATTTTATGTTATTCTAAAATTTCTACCAATTTATAATTTTATCCCCGTTTTCATCCCTAAAATATCCGGATAAAATAACTATAAAATCGATAAACGACCACGGTATAGTAACTAACAGCCCTATACCTGTTATCGTTATAAGAAGCATTACAATACCCGTTCCAACTTTACCAGCCATAAAGCGATGAATTCCCAATAAACCAAAAAACCAACAAACAAGTGCTATCGCCAATCTTGATTTTTCTGACTGAGTTTTACTCACGAGAGGGAGAACAGATTTAACAACATTATCTTCATATACAAAGTCAACGGTATCACCCACTTTTGGTAATTTTTTTCCTAACCAATCGAAACTTGAAAATTGATAACGCTTACCGTCAGCTCCTGAAACAAAATAATCTCCTTGATCCTGACCAATAATCTTACCTTTCATTCTTGCCCACCTATAAAGCTGCTCCTCATGTGTTATTCATAAAGAGATTAATTTCAATTCGATAATATGCGGATTAACCTCACGGTGTAAATACAATTCGTACTCACCATGATAAACATGAAATTAAAATAGTTCGGAACTCCCCAATAATCTAATATTTCCCGCTGCTATAAGCAGTAACAAAAAACATGCTTTAGTTGATTTATATCTTTGCTTTACCCATATAAAATAGCACTGTCCTTTTCAATATTTCTATTCAACTGTGCATAGTTTTTAATCTCTCCTTAAAAAGGTATAGAGACATAATTCGGCATTAATCAACTTAATATATTTATAAAAATAAAAAGCGAGCTAAATTACTTTTTTTATTATAAGATTTTCACAAATCTGTAATCTGATTCCCATCTTTATCCGTAAATCTTCCACCAAGAATGACTATAAAATCAACAATTGCCCAAATGCCGGTAATTATCAATCCAAACAATGATAAAGATAGAACTAGCATTAAAGCACCAGTCCTAACTTTACCAACCATAAAGCGATGGACACCAAAGATACCTGCAACCCAACAAAGCAGTGCGAACATTATCTTTGTGTTCTCTGTACCTGGTCTCAACAATGGGAAAACAGAACTGACAACACCTCCTTCACAGACAAAATCAACAGCATTACCAATCCTTGGTGGATTCTTTCCCAACCAATCCCAAGTCGCAAACTGATAACGTTTACCATCATCACCCGAAACGAGATAATTTCCTTGATCTTGACTAATAATTATACCTCTCATCTTAATCCCTATAAATTTAAACACTTAAAAATTATTGCGTATATGCCTTTGATAAGAAATATCAATTTCATAATCTAAATGATCTTATACTTTCATATTTTGTGCTCAGAACTATACACTAAATCACCAGCATAACGCGCTTGGGCTCCTAGCATTTCTTCAATACGAATAAGTTGATTGTATTTGGCTAATCTATCCGAACGTGCAAGAGAACCTGTTTTAATTTGTCCACAATTCGTTGCAACCGCAAGATCTGCAATGAAAGAATCCTCTGTTTCGCCTGAACGATGAGATATAATGGCACGATAACCTGCTTTATGTGCTACTTCTACAGCATCAAGTGTTTCACTCAATGTACCAATTTGATTAACTTTTATGAGAATAGAATTGCCTACCCCCATTTTGATACCATCACGCAAACGTGCTGAATTCGTTACAAACAAATCATCGCCAACAAGCTGACATTTTTCTCCAATTGTGTCAGTGAGTAACTTCCAACCTTCCCAATCATCCTCTGCCATTCCATCTTCAATTGTAATAATAGGATAATTTTTCACAAGATGCGCTAAATAATCTACCTGCTCTTGGGTGTCTCGGCATTTCCCCTCACCTTTATAAAAATACGAACCATTTTTATAAAATTCGGTTGAAGCACAGTCTAAACCAATGGCAATTTGTTCACCTGGTTTATAGCCACATATCATGATAGATTCCATAATAAAATCAATTGCTTGATCAGCACTTTTAAATTGAGGTGCAAAACCACCTTCATCACCAACATTGGTATTATAACCCGCATCTTTTAAACGCTTTTTCAATGCATGGAAAATCTCAGCGCCATAACGGATAGCTTCTTTTACAGTAGGAGCTCCTATAGGAATAATCATAAACTCTTGAAAATCAATCAAATTATCAGCATGAACACCACCATTAATAATATTCATCATGGGGGTTGGAAGAATATGCGCTTGTGTACCACCAATATAACGATACAAAGGTAAATTTAATGAATCCGCAGCTGCTTTTGCAACAGCTAATGAAACACCAAGAAGTGCATTGGCACCAAGACGGGCTTTGTTTGGCGTTCCATCCAAAGCAATCATTGCTTGATCAATAGCAATTTGATTTGTTGCATCCCGCCCACCAAGTTCTTCAAGAATTTCGCCATTAACTGCAGCAACCGCTTTTTCAACACCTTTCCCTTGATAGCGCAAACCACCATCACGAAGCTCTATAGCCTCGTGTGCTCCTGTTGAAGCTCCCGAAGGAACCAGAGCGCGACCAAACGCACCATTTTCCAAATGAACATCAACTTCTACCGTTGGATTACCACGGCTATCAAGAACTTCACGTCCAATGATATCGACAATTATAGTCATATGTGTTTCCTTATCCAATAAAAGTCTCGATTCATTTATAATGCCCTATTAATGAAATATTTTTTCTCTTCTCAACTCAACTTTTTTGACAGATAATCAAATTCCATTAAAGTCTCAAGCAATCTTTGTAAATCATCAACTTTAACCATATTGGGTCCATCAGAAGGTGCATTATCTGGATCTTGATGTGTTTCTAAAAAAATACCAGCTACCCCAACAGAGACAGCTGCACGCGCTAAAATTTCAACAAATTGACGCTGCCCACCAGATGAAGTCCCCTGCCCCCCAGGTTCTTGAACAGAATGCGTTGCATCAAAAATAACAGGAGCACCAAATGAACGTAAAATAGGCAACGAACGCATATCAGAAATAAGTCGGTTGTAACCAAATGACGTGCCTCGCTCACAAAGCATAACATTCGGATTACCACTGTAAACAACCTTTTTTAAAACATTCTCCATGTCCCACGGCGCTAAAAACTGACCTTTTTTAATGTTAATAACACATTCTGTTTTGGCGGCTGCTACCAAAAGATCTGTTTGACGACATAAAAAAGCCGGTATTTGTAAAATATCAACTGTAGAAGAAACAATTGTACATTGCTCTTCTGTATGCACATCAGTTAATATGGGACAATTAAACTCTTTTTTTAAATCAGAAAAAATGGACATTGCTTTTTCAAGACCAATACCACGTGCCGCCCCCAAAGAGGTTCTGTTGGCTTTATCGTAACTTGATTTATAAACAAACCCGATACCAAGCTGATCGGTAATTGTTTTAATACGACCAGCCATTTCAAAAGCATGATCACGACTTTCCATCTGACACGGCCCTGCAATTAATGAAAGAGGCATTTCATTTGAAAAAATCATATTTCCAACTTTCACACGGGCATTTGGTTTAGTCATTTTATCCCTCAAAAGCAAAGTAACCCAATTTATGCATTAAACTAATCGACTTTGTTCTACAGCAGCTTCAATAAAAGAAGAAAAAAGCGGATGTGGATCAAAAGGACGGGATTTTAATTCTGGATGATATTGAACAGCAATAAACCATGGATGATCTACATATTCTATCGTTTCTGGTAAAATACCATCAGGAGACATCCCAGAAAAAATCAAACCACACTGTTCTAACTTATCCTTATAATCAATATTGACCTCATAACGATGACGATGTCGCTCGACAATCTTGGTCACTCCATAAATTTTAGCAATATGACTCTCTTCTTTTAATTCAGCAGCAAAAGCACCAAGGCGCATTGAACCGCCGAGATCACCATTTCTTGTACGTTTTTCAAGAACGTCTCCTTTAAGCCATTCTGTCATTAAACCTACAATTGGATTGTCTGTTTCGCAAAACTCACTTGATGAAGCATTCTCAATCTGTGCAATATTGCGCGCAGCTTCTATACAAGCTAATTGCATCCCAAAACAAATCCCTAAAAATGGAACTTTACGCTCTCGCGCAAATTGAATTGCTCGAATCTTCCCTTCTGCCCCTCGTGCCCCAAAAGCACCTGGAACCAAAATTCCATGGGCTTTTTGTAAAGCTGAAACAGAATCTTCTTTTTCAAAAAGCTCCGAATCAATCCACTCAATATTAACCTTCACTCTATTCGCTAAACCACCATGCGCAATCGCTTCAATAAGAGATTTATAAGCATCCTTTAAGCCCGTATATTTTCCCACAACAGCAATCGTAACTTCTCCTTCAGGATGGTGAATACGATGCGTAATATCTTCCCAACGATCCATTTTGGGGGAAGGTGCCGAATCGATTCCAAAAGCGCAAAGAACTTCAGAGTCCAAACCCTCCTTATGGTATGCCATAGGAACATCATAAATTGTTGGCATATCTAATGCCTGAATGACTGCATTGGAGCGAACATTGCAAAAAAGTGATAATTTGCACCGTTCTGTTTCTGGAATAGATCGATCTGCACGTACAAGCAAAATATCAGGAGAAATACCAACTGCTTGCAATTCTTTGACAGAATGTTGTGTTGGTTTCGTTTTTAATTCACCTGCTGAAGGAATATAAGGCATTAATGTGAGATGGACATAAACGACATTTTGTCTCGGTAGCTCATTGCGAAGCTGACGAATCGCTTCTAGAAAAGGCATTGCTTCAATATCACCAACCGTTCCACCTATCTCACACAAAACAAAATCAAATTCTTCATTTCCCATCGTAATGAATCTCTTAATTTCATCTGTAACATGAGGGATAACTTGGACTGTTGCCCCCAAATAATCACCACGCCGCTCTCGTTCAATGATATTGCGATAAATACGCCCTGTTGTAATATTATCTTGGCTATTTGCAGAACGCCCAGTAAAACGCTCATAATGACCAAGATCAAGATCCGTTTCTGCACCATCATCGGTCACAAATACTTCACCATGTTGATAAGGTGACATCGTACCTGGATCAACATTTAAATAAGGATCAAGTTTGCGAAGACGTACGCGATAGCCACGAGCCTGTAATAACGCTGCTAACGCCGCCGCTGCGATGCCTTTTCCAAGGGAAGAAACCACACCACCAGTAATAAAAACATAACGTGCCATGGGCTTATGGTGATAAGCAATTTATAATGATTTTTCCAGCAAAAAATGCAAAAAGAAACAATTTTTCTTCTAAAATAAAAAAGGCGAAAAAAATCACCTTTTTTAAAAAGTCTATGTTTTCTTAAAAAACTATTTTGTACTGTTATCGGGAACTGTATTTTCAAGAACCTGAGGAACTGGACTTTCTGCTTCAGGATTTGTGGACTGTTTCTGTTCCTGCGAAGAATTCGAAGTGCCTCCTAGCTGTTCAAGAATAGAAGGGGAAGACTCACCATCTGACGATGGGACTGATCCTGAGTCTTTATTGGTAGAATTCTGTTCTGAATTAACCGGTATACGCTTTAAGATATCAGAACTAGAATTTGATATATTACTCACCACGGTAAGTCCAATAGACACAACAAAAAAACAACAGGCTAAAATAGCAGTCAAACGTGTTAAAGGGTTTCGAGATCCACGAGTTTTCATCAACCCTGAGCTATTACTCACACCTAGCCCACCACCTTCTGAAGGTTGAATTAATATAACACCAACCAAAGTAATCACAATCAAAAAATGAATAACTATAAGTACTGTTTGCATAAACCCTGCTCTTCAAATAACTCTTTAATAGCTATTTACACATAAATAACGCACAATCCAAGGGGAAACTCAAATTTCTCTGCTATAGTTTACGACAAACATCGCAAATAGTTAAAAAATCAATCGCTTTTAAGCTTGCTCCACCTATCAAAGCACCATTAACATGAGCAATGCTTAAAAGCTCAAATGCATTGGATGGTTTTACGGATCCACCATAAAGCAAACGTATCTTATTGCCTTCATCACCAAAACGAGAGCGCACCCTATCACGAATGAAATGATGTACTTTTGCAATATCTTCTGGAGTCGCTGTATTGCCGGTGCCTATCGCCCAAACTGGTTCATAAGCGATAATGGTATTCTCTGCTGTTGCATCATTTGGGAGAGATTCTTCAAGCTGCTGCGTGAGAATATCCAGTACTTTATTATTATTACGCTCCTCCAATGTTTCACCAATACATACAAGAGCCACAAGACCTGCTCGCCACGCAGCTTGCACTTTGGCACAGACAATCGCATCATTTTCCTGGTACACTGTACGACGTTCTGAATGCCCAATAATAACATGACTTGCTCCCGCTTCTTTAAGCATAAAAGCTGAAATATCTCCAGTATAAGGACCATGATCATCAAAGTGACAATTTTGTCCTCCCAAAAGGAGATTTTCACCATTCAGCGTATTAGAAGCACGCGATAAAAGCGTTGCTGGAACACAAATAAGCGCCTCAAAAAGATGACCTAGATCAGAGCTAACGCCTGCAGCAATAGCACGCAACTCTCCAAGCGATTCACTCGTTCCATTCATTTTCCAATTTCCAGCAAGAAAAGGCCGAATATTTGGAGACATATTTTCACCTCAAGAGCTTTTACAATATATTGTTTATCTGTAGTTACCAAATTATAAAATGAAAGCAAGTCTTTAAAGCTTGCATCTTTCATCTCTTTATTGCAAATTCCATTACAGCTTTGATAATAACTCATATTAAAAATGGACTTGAACAATGCTTGACATCATAAGAAATGCTACAAATTCTTGGATTTTTAGAATTTTCCTTGCTATTTTACTCTTATGCTTCATTCTTTTATGGGGGGTACCGCAGTTACACAAAAAAAGTGAAAGAGATCTTATTACTTCTGGAAAGTCCACAGTAACTGTCGATGATTATCGTCTTGCACTCGCCGATCAAAGCGCACGTTTAGCATATGCTGCTCATCTTGGACGAATGTTTACAACAAATGAAATGCAGCAATACCAAATTCCTGCTTTTGTATTTAATCAATTACAACAAAATGTACTGCTTGATGAACAAGCACGTAAAATGAAAATAAGTCTTTCAAAAGATACAATAGCTCATACGATTGGTTCTGATAAGATGTTCCAGGTAAATGGCACTTTTGATAAAAACTTGTTTTATAACTATCTTCAGCATTTACGTATTAGTGAAAGTGCTTTTCTTAATTATTACACCAAACAAGAAAAGCGTAATCAGCTTATTGCTGCTTTACTTTCTGATATGAAGGCACCAAATCTCTTTTATAAAGCACTTGCTCTTTATCAAGGAGAAATGCGTATTGCTGATTATCTCGTTATTGATCTAAAAGAAAAGAAAACAATTGCTGATCCTGATTACGAAACATTACAAAAATGGTTTGAAACACATCAAAGTCAATTTCGTGCTCCAGAATACCGTACTGTCTCTTTGCTATCTATGGAACTTAATGATTTTGTAAAACCTAAAGATATCTCAACAGATGAGGCGAAAGCCTATTATACACAAAATGCTTCACGTTTTGTAACGCCTGAAAAGCGTACATTCGAAGAACTGCGATTCCCCTCACGCGAAGAAGCCGATAATGCAGCAAAAAAAATAGCTGATGGATTGAGTTTTGATGAACTGGTAAAAGCTGAAAAAAAGACTCTTAATGACATAAAAAAAGGTCCTCTCGCAGAAAATGAACTTCCTAATCATCTGACATCTGAAATTTTTGAACTTCAACAAGGCCAAGTCAGTCCTGTGATAAATGACTTACAGGGACCTGTTCTCATTCGCGTTACGCATATTGAACCTTCAAGCTCTCTTCCTTTTGAAAGTGTAGAAGAAAATATTCGCCAAATACTTGCCAAAAATCGTGCTACTGATGATATCCGTAACAATTATGTAGCCATTGAAAATGCTCGTTTTGAGGGTGCTTCTCTCAAAGAGTTAGCTGACCAATACAAGTTATCTTTGCGCACAATTACTATTGATAAAACGGGAAAAACGCTTGAAGGTGCAATACTCACGGATTTACCTCAAAAAGATATTTTACTGAATGCCATCTATCAATCAAACGAAGGAGTCGATCTTGATCCTCTCTCTTTTCAAAATGGTGGATATCTCTGGTACAAGGTCGATAAAATTATTCCTGCCCGTGATAAGACACTTGAAGAGGCTAAGCTAGATGTTCTTTCTCAATGGAAAAATGAGGAAATCCAACGTCTTCTTGATGAAAAAGCCCAAAATGCTCTCAAACAGCTCACGGAAGGAAAAAGTCTTGTTGCTCTTGCTCATACCCTTGGTGTTACAAAACAAACAACACCAACCCTCCGGCGTCAAGACGCATCTGAAACCCTTGGCGTTGAAGGGATTAAAGCATTATTTGCTGCTCCCAAAGGTCATTATGGCATCATAAAAGGTCCGGTTGCAACAAACCGTATCATTTATCAAATAAAGACTGTAACCATGCCTAAAGATATCACGTCTCATAATCTTTCAACTGAGGTCCGCGCCAATATAGATATGATGATAAGAGAAGATCTCAAGCTAGAAATGCTACAAGTTGCCAATAAAGAACATCCTTTGGAAATTAATAGCACAAATTATAATCAGATCTTTAACGCTCTCCAATAAAAAGATTGTGCATAATTTTAAGAACTTATTGATAAAGTTTTCATCAGCTCTTCGTCTATAGTTGAAGAGGTAAGACGGATTTCTTGTCTGCATATCTTAGGATCAGCGTTTGTATAATGATTCATTTTCTCGCAAAACAGTGCATGTATGGATTTGCGAGAAAATAGTCAATGGAATGTAGAATCGTTTTTGCAATGCATTAAAAAACATTATCCATCCAAAGGTCGTAAAGGTTGCCGCCCATTAAGCTATAAACATCATCCCTATCGTCATTCATTCATAGCTCATTATATTGCTACTCTTAATATTCATTCATAGGGAGCGTATTGCTTCTTCCTTAAATGATTTCATTTACACATCCAACTTATAATAGATAAAAAAACTATTTTTAAAATTCATTATAAAAATGGAGAAATCTTTTTCTATTCAAGACTCTCATTCAATATAAGAAAAAACGTATTATCATTATAAATCAATATATTCATCAATCATAACAGTCATCAATTATGATGTTATAATTTCTCAAAAATAAGAGTTTTTTATAGACTTATAGACTGCTAAGATAACTTCTCTCATAAAATAGAAATTTTATTTCATTTGCAAATGAGCTACAATCAATACATTCAGAGTACTTAAAAGTTCTTCATCAAACAAACCAATGTATTAAGATTTATCTCATGTTTTTCTTTCTCTGCATCTCACCCATCCAATACACTGAATAAAACATATTACTGATGAAGAAATACAGCGTATTTTCAAGATCATAAAATTTCTTATTCTTCTGTGTTCATAACAACCAAAACATCAACCTTTTTTATAACAAAAAAATGGTTTGGAATCACAATGGCTCCTTTTATCTTCATATGAGAAAATCAGTCTTCATGTTACGCATTCCAACGTAGTAATATTCTTTTACAGTATCTTTGGAAAATTGCCGCTTATTGCTGCCCTTGTTATCAACCAATAGCGATACATCAATGGCAAAGTTGCACTCTCTTGAAAAATTGCTGCCCCCAGCTGTATAGCTTTTTGAAGAGAAGCTGGTACAATGACCAATGGAAGAAAAGCTGGCTTAAGAACTCTAGGTAAAGTACAAGAATACTCGTAAAATTGGGTATAATGATCGCGCGATAATGCTACCATAGCTTCAACAATACAACCCTTTTGTTGATCGCTGAGACGATGAGATTCCAAATCTTCCCTATTCACTCCTACAGCCTTTAATATATCAGTGGGTAAATAATATTGATATCGTGATTGCATGAATGATAAAAGACGCAATACACCGCTTAATCCTTGAGAAATCCCTCCATGTTCATAGATATCTGTAAACTCTTGTGCAGTTTCAGGATCTAATATCTGACAAGAAAGCTGTAAAATTATGCCTGCTGTCTCTCCACAATAATGCTCTAGATCATGAAGTGTTTCTATTGGATTGTGATAAAGATCTAAAATTTGCGCATCACAATAACGTAAAAAAGCTGTCTTAGGTAAATTAAAAAGAGTGATTGCTTTTAATAAATCATTCAAAATCGGATTGTTTCCACTCGTTTGCATTTCACCATGAGCAATAGCATCATACCACCAACGTAACCGTATTTCTCCTATGAGTGGGTCATGTACACTTTCGCGGATACGAGAAACTTCAGCATTAAATACATAAAGAGCAGCCAATGCTTGGCGCTTTTTTTTAGGTGCAAATAAAACCGATATATAGCGATCACGATCTATGGTACGTAAAATATCAAGACAATAAGGAAGAGAGCCTATCATTCTATGAACCTATTAACGTCCCTTTTTTAGTAATTAAATTAATACCCTCTTTTTATTCATATTAAAAAATGAAGGATAAGCAAATATAGTTCAGAAAATAAGATTTTTAAATGTGTCTCTTAACTGTATTATGAATTAAAATTTCTTTTCTAGTCCCTTTTCGTTTTAGAAAGAAAAAAATTAAATAAATAATTTTTCTGATAAAACTTATCTTATCGGGCTTCAAGTTTTCATTTGCAATAAAAAGCTAAAAACCAATCGTAACATGCATAGTAAAACTTGAACAACAAACAATGCAAAACACTTTTTCAGTGGATAGATGACAATGTTATTTTATAAAAAATGCACTGATCACAAAAACTTCATCAATCATTGACCTTCTCCCCATCCTAAAAGACAAAGGTTCTTACCAACACCAATTTGTAAAAAATCCAATTGCTCTCGGTGCGTTTCTGTTACTATAAACGCATTGATTTATAATCATAATTTTGTGTTTTGTATATTAAATTAGAATCCCAAATATCGTAGATATGCTTTCATTTCAAACCAATTCCATGTTACATCAATAAAAACTATTCCCTTGCACGTCATAAGCGGAACTGGCTTGTAGGTAAAAACTGTATAAGAAAGAATTAAAATGCCTCTTATGAACTGTCTTAAGTCCCAAGAGCTGATCACTCATGTGATTCATTAGGAACTATGAGCAAACTTTGTCCTGAATACTTGCTGCTGTATTTAAAAAACACTTAATGTGTTAAGTTATGTATATTCTATACCCTTATATCACCGCCTTAAATGACAGTATTTTACAGCGCAGAAAATAATCACACAAGTCTTTCATGCTAGACCAGAGCCTTTGTTTTATTAAACAATACTCTATTCTACCGCAAATAATAACGCTGCAACAGCGCGATCTTCAGCCAATAAAACATTAAATGTACGCACCGCCGCTCCCGTACTCATTGTATCTGATGAAATACGTTTTTCCCATAAAAGCACCCGTAACTCTTCAGGTAATCGTAATAATTCAATTCCAGTACCTATTAATAAAACTTCGATTTCAGAAGCTTCTTCTAAAATACGAGATATATCCCTTTGAGTGGGAACAGGCCCTGCCATCTCAATGCCATAAATACCTGATGGTACACAAATAATAGAACCTCTATGAGACATATCAGCAAAACGAAACCCACCATTTCCATAAGCATCAATAGGTGCGCGACTTGGAAAATGTGCTTCACGAATTTGAATTGCATCGAACATGAATATGCACCTTTTATTTTTGAATAATCCAATTGTCTTTGCTTCTTCTCATCATAAAAATTAAAATAAGGCTGATATAAACATTGATATGTTAAACATAGCCTAGTATTGAAGTAAAAATTTTTATATAATGCCCTAATCTTCTCATACAACAAATATATGAAAATTTGGGAATAAACCGCGGTAAAATGCTATACCTGCTTAAATAAATCTATCTTTTAAAAAGTTTCCTCAGCTTATTTACTCACAAATTGCTTTTTATAAAAACAATGATCTTGTTTAAAAAACAGAAAAAAATTGCGTAATATTCTATAAATAAAACAACTATTTTAATAATCTAAAGAAAACAAAAACTCCATTTTCTGTAGCCACTATAAAAGCCTCTTTTTCAATGAAATTGTCTTGATCTTGCCAAGCTTTTTATAAAAATGCTTAAAAAATGTAATAAACTGCCATTACACCTTAAGATGCATTTTCCTTTGATATAGCTTTTTTCTCTTCAGAGATACTCATATCTTCTTTCGTTGTCGTTTTAGATTTAGACTTTTGTGGTCTTTTTGCTTTAGCATTAAGTTTTGATTTTTTTTCTGCAACCGGCTCACCTTTAACGCGCACATCAGCTAATGTTGAGCGAATAACACGAATATTCATACTCTCACCAATTTCAACCTCTAATTCACCACTCTCGTCGTGAACCTTCGTAACCTTGCCGATAATACCACCACCCGTTATAACTGTATCACCACGACGTACTGCATTAAGCATTTCTTGGCGTTTTTTCATTTGGGCACGCTGTGGACGAATCATAAAAAAATACATAATTGCAAAAATTAAAATGAATGGGACAGCGTTAGCAAATGAAATTCCACCGGAAACATCGCCTGCAACTTGAGCATAAGCGTTCGTCATAAACATTTTTATCTCCTATAGTTAAACCTCAGGTATTTCCCACTCTATTAAAATGAAATTCCGATACAGAAAAAATTCCTAAAGAATTTATCATAAAAAGCAATAACTACATAATCTAATCACAGCTTTACAAAAATACAATAAATCCTTAAGAGGCAGAATACCAAAATACAATGAGAAAAATCTTAAAAAATAGATTCACTTTCCCCTATTGTATATCCTACAATATAAATCTTTTCACTAACTCAATAAATTATACAAGATAATTTTTCTAATGAACAAACTTTAATTTATATAGATAATTTATCGTTTTTGATATCGAACGACAGATCTAAATACAATAAAATGCTCTCATTTCAAATCTTCTGAATTAATCAAAACGATTTTCTTGACGTCACACATATGAGTCACACATATGAAATGAGCCTGTCGATAAAAACTTTTTAAGAAAGGCGTGAAATATCTTTTTTCATGCTTCTCTCAAATGCAAGAGCAATTGGAATACTCAAAGCTGACAAACAGTATGATACTATTGTCTTACACTTTCATAAATACAAAGATGGTAATATCTAACGACCCCAACGAACGACTCTCCTGAAACCAATGATTTTTTGCTGCTATGTTATTGATTTAAGAAAATCAATTGTTTTTCATGAATTTTCTATAAACTGTAAGACTATTCAAATGTCAAAGTTATCAATAAATTAGTTTTCTAAATATTTAAGGGGATCAACAGGTAATGAATTCTTACGCATCTCAAAATAGACACGTGGCGTTTTAACATTTCCTGAAACACCAGATTTAGCAATCTCATCACCGCGCCTTATCCTTTGTCCTTTGTTAACAACAAGCTTACTATTACATCCATAAATAGTGATAATATCATTTTCATGTCGAATCATCACAACATTACCAAGCTCTTTTAGTCCATCTCCCGCATAAATAACCACACCATTTTCTGCCGCCTTTACCGAAGACCCTTCAGGCACTGCAATATCTATTCCTCGATTCATTACTGTTCCCTTTTTTTGACCGAACTGGCTTAATAAACGCCCTCGTACTGGCCAACGCATCTTAGAAATTCCTGTGGCTTGCGGAGTCGTCATATTATCTGTATTCGTAACAGTACTTGACAAACCAGTCTCATGTTTCAATTGCGTCATCTGTTTAGAAAAATTTTTCTCAGAACTTGATTTGTTTATCTTTGCAGAGGGTGGCGTTGTTACAGGAGCTTTATATATAGGAGAGGACTTCTTGTTTTTTATAGAGGACATCACAGATTGGGATGCAGATTCTGTTGTTGACACTGCCCAATCGTTATTATTGTGTGCATTTGAAGCTGCTAATGTACGCCTGCTTGGAACAACAAGGACCTGACCGATATAAATGGAATTGCTGTTTATACCATTTGCTAATTTTAATGCCTCAACACTAACCCCTACTTGTCGTGCAATACTGAGCAGTGTATCTCCACTCTGGACAATATAAGAATTCCGCCGAAAAATAGGAGATTTATCCATTTGTGAACGAGAAAGTGTTCCAAGATTACGTGGAGGGGCGCCCATAACGCGACCATCAGAAGAAGTTATCCTACCTTGATGTGGAAAATTATAGGGGGAATTATCATCTCCCCATGAATCATCGCTTGATTCCACAGGTGGCAATTCAGTGCTTTGTATCATACCACTACCGTATGATAGCATTCGCGGGTCTGTATACATAGTGCTTGATATATTTGATTGAGATGATACCGTACGATGAGAGAACGTATTGGAAAAACGCTGTGTACCAGAACTACAACCAGCAACAATAGTTACCACCGCTAACAAAGTTATTCTCTGAAAATTATGCTGGAAAATATTATCCAAAGCTTTTAGACACATCGTTTTGCTCACTCATCAATAATCAACTCATTCCATTAAAGCTTTTTTAAATTACCGAAGAGTTAAAATGAGATGTTTTATTCATAAATATCTTTATATAAGATCAAAATGAATTTAACGTAGACAATTTGCAGAAACGTCTTAGCTTTTAAAAATTAAAGTATCTCTGCAATGCCTTTAATAAAAGGTTGGTAACGCACTTGGAACAGTTCTAAACACTCAAATCGACTACCAATTTTTGTATAGCGCGTCACCGTTTGTACCCCTTCGTCAGGTCCTATCGCCTGAATGAGAATTCCATTTTCAGCTAAAAGTTCTAAAAATTCCTTTGGTTCATCAAAACGTGATGGCCAAATAAGAATGCGATCAAATGATCCTAAGCCTGTCACATTATGACTTCCATCAATCTGCCGTATAACAATATTTTCAATTCCTAAAGTTTGAAATTTTTGGCGTGCTAAATCAACAAGCGTTTTATAACGATCAATCGTTGTCACACGGTCACTCAGACATGCCATAAGAGCAGTACAAAAACCAGATCCTGTACCAATTTCTAAGACACGATGCCTTTTTTTCAACGATAATGCCGAAAGAATTAAGAGTTGTTCTTCCAAACGTTCCATATATTCACCACACTCAAGGGGAATAACTTTATTATCATAAGCACTATTGAACCAAGGAGCAGCAACAAACTGTTGACGCGGAATTTTCTCTAATGCCGAAAAAAATCGCACGTCATCAATGCCTTTGCTACGCATTTTCAGTACAAGAGCGGCTAACTCCTCACGAAATTGTAAAATACCCTTTTGCCCCATAGTATCATTCAATCTCCAATGGAGGTGCACTTTTATCATACTGACAAACTGCTTCTTTTAAAATGGCAAAAACTTGCGTCTGTGTATCATCACCTCTTGGCAATAAACGCATATTGTCTCTCCTTTCGTAAAATTAAGCAGTAATACAGCGCATGCCTCCCATATAAGGTTGTAAAACATCTGGAATAATAATTGATCCATCAGCCTGTTGATAATTTTCAAGTACGGCAATAAGACAACGTCCAACAGCCGTACCAGAACCATTAAGGCTATGAACAAAATGCAATTTTTTATCGCCTTCTTTACGATAGCGCGCATTCATACGGCGACCTTGAAAATCTCCACAAACTGAACAGCTAGAAATTTCACGATAACATTCTTGACCAGGAAGCCAAACCTCGATGTCATAGGTTTTACGCGCTGCAAACCCCATATCACCCGTAGAAAGAACCACTGTGCGAAAAGGCAAACCAAGCCGCTTTAATATATCTTCTGCACATTCCGTCATACGTTCCAATTCAATTAAAGACTGCTCTTCACTGGTAATCGAGACCATTTCAACTTTCCAAAATTGATGCTGACGCAACATACCGCGCGTATCACGACCGGCTGCTCCCGCCTCTGAACGAAAACAGGGAGATAAAGAAGAAAATCGCAGTGGTAAATCTGATATTTCAAGAATTTCATCGTTGACCAAATTGGTTAATGGCACTTCTGCTGTGGAAATAAGCCATCGACCATCTGTTGTACGAAAAAGGTCTTCAGCAAATTTCGGTAATTGTGCTGCTCCGTAAACAATCTCATCACGAACAAGAAGAGGTATTGAGACTTCTGTGTAACCATTCTCATTGACATGCACATCAAGCATAAACTGGCCTAATGCTCGTTCTAGCCGTGCTAATGCCCCTGAAAGTACTGTAAAACGTGTTCCAGACAAACGACTAGCTCGTTCAAAATTCATCTGTTTGAGATCTTGACCAAGATCAAAATGTTCCTTTGGTGTAAAATTAAATGTTGGAGGTGTACCAAAATGTCGAATGACGACATTATCACTTTCATCTTTACCTTCTGGAACATCATCTAATGGAATATTTGGAAGTGCTGAAAGAAGTTTCTCAAGACTCTCCGTCAGCTGTTTTTCTTCCACTGTTGCAGAGGAAAGAAAAGCTTTAATCTCTTCAACTTCAGCCCTAAGACGTTCAGCCATTTGCTGATCCGATACCGCTAAAGCCTGTCCTATTTCCTTTGAAACAGCATTGCGACGTTCCTGCGCCAATTGCACCTTAGCAATATGCGAGCGACGTGCAAGATCAAGTTGTATTAACCTTTCAGCTTGTGGCTCAAGACCTCTACTTACGAGTGCTTTATCTAATTT
Organism: Bartonella sp. AP36NXGY; assembly: GCF_042195865.1. Lineage (NCBI taxonomy): Bacteria > Pseudomonadati > Pseudomonadota > Alphaproteobacteria > Hyphomicrobiales > Bartonellaceae > Bartonella > Bartonella sp. AP36NXGY. The sequence goes on from NZ_JBHIPD010000002.1 coordinate 49,211, forward strand.
CTCAGGATTGTCACGAATCCACTTAATATCAAGCATAAAAATTCCTCATTTATATTGTTTTTATTCATTCCTTATCGCATAAGATTATACACTTTTCTTAAGCGGATTTTCTTCTCTTTTCTATACTGTAAGCAATTAAAATTGAAATCTCGTAAAGTGCTATCGTTGGTAAAGCCACTGCAAACATCGTAAAAAAATCCGACGGCGTTATGATTGCCGCTATGATAAAAGAGAGTAAAATAGCCCATTTTCGTTTAGACGCCAAATCATGAGATGTTACAAATCCAATTTTTGTTAAAAGACTGATGACAAGAGGTAATTGAAAAATCAAACCAAAAATTAGGATAAACGATGTCATAAAGCCCAAATAATCAGAAATACGCACTATAAACTCTATTTTTAAATGAACATCTGGAAGAAATTGTTGAGAAAGGCTAAACCATAGTATTATTGGCGCTAATAGACCATAAACAAACGCTCCCCCAATACAAAATAAAATAGGCCCCCCAATGAGAAATGGTAAAAAAGCCATACGCTCATTTTTATAAAGCCCTGGTGCAATAAAACTATAAAACTGAAAAGCCGTATAGGGAAAAGATAAAATAATTCCCCCAAAAACAGAAAGCTTCATCTTCGTTAAAAAAGTTTCCCATACTTGCGTTGATTGTAAACGAATCCCCTCAGGATTACCCTCTGCTATTTTCATTGCCCACTGATATGGCCATAGTAAAAAATTTAAAATATAATCTTTAACAAGAAAACACATCATAAAAGCGATCATAAATGCAACCAAGGCAGAAATAATTCGCTGACGAAGTTCAATTAAATGTTCTAAAAGTGGAGCCATATTAGCATCAACTTCATCTTTCTTAACATTCATGACATATCTTCTTTATCTTTAGAAGCAATAGATACTGTCGTATCTTTATTGGTTACGTTTTGATCACATTCCAAAATTTCTTTATCTTTTTTTGATTTATGATGTGTTTCCTTAACATCCCAATTATCGTGGATATCCTCTAATATATTTTGAGTGGGATCAAAAGTTTCTGCCAACTTCTTGCTTGAATCGCTAATATCCGAACATACTTTTTGCAAATTATCGCGCTCGATTTGTTTTATTACATCATCAAACTGATGACGAAGTTCATTTGCTGTTGAATACACATACGCTCTTATCTTTGCTACTGTCTTTAATATTTTAGGTAAATCTTTTGGTCCAACGACAATGATGAGAACAAGTAAGATTACGATAAACTCTGGTCCGTCAATCCCAAACATCTCTTAATTCGACTTTCTCATCAAAAAATATTGCACAATGATGATTGCGTTTTTGTTACTGTTTTTTAGCAACAGATGTTTTGCTTTTTTTAGAAGCAGAAGAAACCTTTCTGCGCGCTGTTGCATGTTTTACCGATAACGGCTGAGATTGTTGAGATTCTACATCAATCATTTGGGAAGTAGGAGCCATTTCAACTTTATCCTCAATGCTATCATCTTCTTCTTTCATATTTTTTTTGAAGGCTTTAATTCCTTTAGCAACATCGCCCATTAATTCAGAAATTTTACCGCGACCGAAAAGCACAAAGATAATCAATAAAATTATAATTAAATGCGTTGGTGAAAAAATATTACCCATTATTCTCTCTAACTTTATGCTTTTAAATTTGATTTCATTTATTCATGCTTCCTCTGAAGGAGGTATCAAATATAATATCTTACTTATATATTTTCTTCTTAACTTAAAAGCAATTACACGCTTTTATTGCAAAAAGAACTTTTTATCCTCTCATCCTTTTTTAGCGTATTATAACACAAACCATTCAAAAATGATAAACCACTTCATACAAAGTTCAAAACACTTAAAAACTTTTCTAAAATAACTTCATCTGATCTCTTAGGTTACTCATCTTCCTGTAAATACTATAGCCAATGTCTTTCCTTTTAAACAATGTTGTACGTATCATTACAAACATTTCCGCCAAATTATCCTTTACTGATAAAAATCATAACATGCTGTAAAACATTTTACGTATTCAATTAAAAAAATCAGAAAGAAAAATCTCTAAAAAACTTTCTTAACACATCATCAGTCTCTTCAAAAACGATCATCTTACGCACAACATTTACTCTTTGCGTTGGGGTGGGAATTTTATCATCCATTATTCCATATACAATACGAAATATGAGCCATCATCGTATTCAATTAAATATCTGTCGTGTAAATAAAACTATTAGCGGAAAGAGTAAAAATGTACTTTATGAACCAACTCAAGTGCCAAGAGGTATGGCAATACTGCTAAAAAATAAAAAAGGTACCAGCTTGTGCCTTTATTCAGTAAAATACCTCCATATAACCAGCTCTCTAAGCCACTGTATGCTCTAACTATTACAAGTCTCCGGATTCTGGGCATGCGTTCTCATAATATCATGTGTTTAACCTATCTCAGTATTGAAAACAGAATGGGCATGAATAGAAAATTACATTCAATCAAAAGCATGGTATAGAAGCATAATCCATATAAAAAGAATTTCTTATCCTAGCCTTTTTTATAAGATTACCTCATAAAGCCGCTCGATAATACAGTGTTAGAGATAGATAAACCTATTTACTTTAGTTTAAAATTCCTCATTTTGATTGAGATAGCTTGCAGAGCACATATCAATTTTCAAAAGTTTTATTTTAGCATCATACACAATAACCTAGCTATTTAGCGTGTATAATGTAAAGCTTCGGCTCCGCTTAAAACAATGAAATTCATTCACACTTTTACAAAAATCTATCACTATAACACCAGCACTTTATTGCTCTATCCATAATTTTACGCTTGCTAAAAAACTTATAAATGTAACAATGTTTTTATCAAGCATTTGAAATTCTTTAATCTTTAAACAAAATGAATTTGAAAGATACCCTTCAATTTTTCAACAAACTTCACTAATATTCTCGTTAATTGAGTTTTTTTATAGTTTTCCTGAAAGAGTCCGCGGTCATAAAAAAATTCTCTTACAACATAAATATCTCTATTGAAATGTTTGATCTCTTCTTGTCTATCTTTCATATAAAAAAATTAAAATTTTAACGATTAATCTCATTATATAAAAATAGCTCTGTGAATAAATGCTCTGATGACATTAATATTTTTTCTGTAGTGTATAATGTGGGAGTGAGGGTATTGTTTGATTTCTACAAGAGTATTTTTATGGATATCAATTCTATTATTCTATGCTAATAATCCGGTACAGTTATACATATGATAGAGTTTATTCCATGAATTATCGGCATATTTATCATGCTGGCAATTTTGCTGATGTTTTTAAACACATTATTGTCACTCGCATTGTAGAATATCTCAAACGCAAAGAAAAAGCTTTTCGCGTTATAGATACGCATGCTGGAATCGGTATTTATGACCTTTCTTCTTTAGAAGCACATAAAACAGGAGAGTGGCGCGAAGGTGTCCAACGACTTTTTTCAACTCCTATCCCAGAAGATTTAGGAACACTCCTTTGTCCATGGTGTGACATCATTGATGCCCTCAATAAAGGGGAAAAAGAAATTGTATTTTATCCTGGATCTCCTGTTCTTATTCGTCAATTATTACGGAAACAAGATCGCCTCACCGCAATAGAATTGCACAATGAAGATTATCATATTTTAGCAAAAAACTTTGCAGGAGATTATCAGACAAAAGTTCTGCATTTAGATGGTTGGCTTTCCTTAAATGCTCATGTACCACCAAAAGAAAAACGTGGGTTTATCCTTGTTGACCCTCCCTTTGAAAAAGCTGGAGAGTTTTCCCGCCTTATTGAGGGATTAACGAAAGCCTATCGTCGCTTTTCTGGAGGAATCTACGCTTTATGGTATCCTGTTAAATATGATAAAGAAATTGAAAGTTTTCTTCACGCGCTTTATCAAACCGGAATTCCTAAGATTCTACAGCTTGAAATGCGTATCCGAAAAAGTTCAAGTCCACCGACAATGAATGGAAGTGGTATGATTATTATTAACCCTCCCTACCTTTTGGAAGAAGAAATGAAAAAACTCAGCCCCTTTCTTATCAACCGTCTGGGACAAGATGAAAATGCCCAAATAACGCATAAGTGGCTTCAAAAAGAACATCTATTATGTTAGACTTTTCTCTGTATTTTCCCTACATTAAAATATCATATTGCAAGACACAAAAGCACTAATTAACAAAGTTTTTTGATTTTTGGGATCATATCAACATATAATAATAAGCGAACAACGATTAGCGTGAATTAATGTTTTCTCTTTTAAAAAAATCTATGCTCTTATCATCATGAATTTCCTATTCCAATCATTTTAATGAATAAATTGGGCGAGTTTATAAAGCTACTTTAAATAACAACTCTCATATTTTTCATGAAAGATCAGCTCTCTAAAATCATACTCTTATGCTATAAGATATTATTTATAGAAAAAAATTATAAAGACATAAATAATCATTATTTAATAAAAAAGAATATTTCATATATTAAACAAACAACATATTCGTAATAAACGGAATGGTCCTGAAAAATAATACAAATTATCCGCAAAATGAACGGGAAAATCTTTCTTTTCTCTCTAATATTACATGGCATAATGCCGATCAAAGCAATGAGAAAAATCAATTCCAAGGTATCAAATTCATACAAGAGTTTGTTAGACACCTTCCGCATAAGCCAGGGGTTTACCGGATGATTGGTGAAAATGGTGATATTCTCTATGTTGGCAAAGCCCGTAATCTCAAAAAACGTGTTTCAAACTATACACGTGAACAAGGACACAATAATCGTATTACCCGCATGATTCGTGCAACATATCATATGGAATTTATCGTCACCCATACAGAAACAGAAGCACTCCTTTTAGAAGCCAATCTCATCAAAAGATTGCATCCACATTTTAATGTACTCCTGCGTGATGATAAAAGTTTCCCTTATATTATGATTACAGATGATCATCGAGTGCCTGCACTTTACAAACATCGTGGTGCTCGAATACGAAAAGCTCACTATTTTGGTCCTTTTGCTTCTGCTGGTGCAGTGACACAAACAGTTCATGTTTTACAACGCGCCTTTTTATTACGAACCTGTACTGATTCAGTTTTTGAAAACCGTACACGCCCCTGTTTGCTTTATCAAATTAAGCGATGTTCTGCACCTTGTACTCATGAAATTAGTGACAGTGATTATAAAGAACTGGTGAAAGGAGCAAAAGCGTTCCTTTCGGGAAAAGATCAATCTATTAAAAGCGATATGGTTCAAGCTATGCATAAAGCCGCAGAAAATCTTGATTTTGAACAAGCAGCTTCCTATCGTGACCGCTTATCAGCCCTTTCTCACATACAAAGCCATCAAGGTATTAATCCTCAAACGATAAAAGAAGCGGATGTATTTGCAATTGCGCAAAAAGAAGGAATGACCTGTATTCAAGTGTTCTTTTTTCGCATGGGGCAAAATTGGGGAAACCGTGCCTATTTTCCTAAAGCAGATCCCTCTTTTTCCCGCACTGAAATTTTAGCGAGTTTTCTTGCCCAATTTTACGATGATAAACCACTTCCCAAAAGCATCCTTTTATCTGAAGAAATTGAAGAAAAGGCACTTCTTACAGAAGCATTTAGTCTCAAAGCAAACCACAAAGTATCCCTCTCTTTACCTAAACAAGGTGAACGGAAAACTCTTGTTAATCGTGCCTATCTCAATGCTCATGAAGCACTTGAACATAAGCTTTCTGAAACAGCCACCCATACAAAATTGCTTCAAGGTCTTGCTAAAACATTCCAACTACCTTTTCCTCCACGCCGGATAGAAGTCTATGACAATTCTCATATCATGGGAACAAATGCTGTAGGAGCTATGATTGTTGCTGGTCAAATGGGATTTATTAAAAATCAATATCGAAAATTCAACATTCGCTCAACAGATATCACGCCTGGCGATGATTTTGGCATGATGAAAGAAGTGATTAAACGAAGATTTTCACGCCTTATCAAAGAGTATGATCTGCCAAATAGAAGTCATGACATAAAAGATGATGATCTTTTTCCCATTTGGCCTGACCTTATCTTAATCGATGGTGGTGAAGGACAAATCAACAGCGTACATGCAATACTTGCTGAATTACAATTAAATGATCTCTTCACAGTTGTTGGAATCGCCAAAGGTGTTGACCGTCATGCGGGACGTGAACGATTTTTTATAAAAGGTATTCCCCCCTTTACACTTCCTCCACGTGATCCTATCCTCTATTTTTTGCAACGTCTGCGTGATGAAGCACACCGTTTTGCGATTGGAACTCATAGGATAAAACGAAAAAAAGCAACATTCAAAAACCCACTTGATGAAATCGAAAATATCGGTCCGACAAGAAAGCGTGCATTGCTTCATCATTTTGGAAGTGCCAAAGCTGTTGCTAGTGCCTCATTTGAAGATTTAAAAAAAGTTACGGGAATCTCTATGACAATTGCACAAAAAATTTATAACCATTTTCATGAAAAATAGGCTTGTTTCATTACCTTCGCCTTGTTACGTTTAGGAAATATATTCTCTTTCACAAGAATTAAAAATGGCTCCATGAAAAATCATACTTTTTCTTTTCCAAATATTTTAACTTATGCACGAATTGTTGCAGTCCCAATGGTTGTTGCATGCTTTTTTTTAGAAGGGCGACTACAATCAAGTGATATCACTCGCTGGATTGCTGTTTCTATTTTTATCGTTGCATCCATTACTGACTTTCTTGACGGTTACCTTGCTCGTATTTGGGAACAAACATCCAATATTGGTCGCATGTTAGATCCAATTGCCGATAAACTTCTCGTCTCTGCTTGTTTGCTCTTGCTTGCCGCAGACAGTACCATCGCTGGGTGGACACTATGGGCAGCTATTATCATTCTTTGCAGAGAAATTCTTGTATCAGGATTACGTGAATATTTGGCTGAGTTAAAAGTTAGTGTTCCTGTCTCTCGTCTTGCAAAATGGAAAACTTTTGTACAGATGATCGCTATTGTATTTCTTTTAGCTGGACCAGCCGGTAATAAAATTTTCCCTTACACAGTAGAGTTTGGCATTACTATGTTGTGGATTTCTGCCCTCCTTACATTGTGGACAGGGTGGGATTATTTTCGTGCAGGTTTAAAACACGTTATCCTATGAAGAGTATGGAGATTTATAATGATAATTTATCTTTTTGTACTTAAATAAGAGATAAGAATAGCATAAGATTGATTTATTTTTATTAATGATAAATCAATCAAACACTGTTTTGCACATTACAAATAAGGGGGACGTGTAGATAAAAGCTATTCAAAAAAGAGTAAATAGGCTTTATATTTTCGTAAAAGCAGCTGTAATATTAAAAGCTAAAAAAACGATTAATGCTCTATATGCTTTCAAAAAAATCTATAATCTTATAAGCAAAAAACCGAAACATAGTGTTTCGGATTTTTGCTTCTTATATACGCTTTATTATTATAAACGCTTTATTAACCAACAATTTCTACCTCAGGAAACCAAAAGGCGATTTCTGTTTTTGCCGTTTCAGCACTATCGGATCCATGGACAGAATTTTCGCCAATCGATAAAGCATGAACCTTACGAATTGTCCCTTCTTCTGCATTACTAGGATTCGTAGCCCCCATTACTTCACGGTTTTTAGCTATTGCATTTTCACCTTCCAAAACTTGTACAACGGTTGGACCAGAAGACATGAATTCAACCAATTCACTAAAAAAAGGACGTTCTTTATGAACAGCATAAAATTTTTCAGCCTCACGTTTGCTCATCCAGACACGTTTAGACGCAATAACACGTAGCTCCGCATCCTCAAGCATTTTAGTAATTGCGCCAGTCAAATTACGACGGGTTGCGTCTGGTTTAATCATCGAAAAAGTACGCTCTAAAGCCATTTAACCACCTTTATTTCATTTATAATATTTTCTAGCCATTTCTATAGCGAGCAAGGAGCCCTTTGCCAAGTGACTCTGCAAAAATCTACACAAATTCTCAAAAATATAGAATGAATTATAAAGAAGACTTTAATAAAAATACCTGCAATTGCTCATCCCATCATAAAGATGCGCTACCGCCCCTCAGCAAATGTTGAACTTCTTTTATATTCCTCAACACTTTCCATCAAAATTATCATTGAGATCAATTAAAAAATAACCATATCGTTAGAAACGATAGCGTACACCTAAAATACCCTGAAAGGACTGTTTTGTTTTACGCCCTTTAATATAATGTGCCTCACCATATAACTTTAACTTCTCACTCACTAAACTGCTTAAACCTATTCCTAATTTACCTGCATTCCCCGATAAGTCAGTGGTAAATGGATGGCGTTGATTAATTAACGTTTGATTGTCATCTTTATTCTCACGCAACCATGCTGCTGTAATATACGCAAGCGATGAGGAATCCATGTGAAAACCAAATTCATATCCTAAAGATAAGCCAACCTCACTGCGTAATGAAGTGAATGGACGCATGTCACCTGTCATGTCATTCGATAACTTGATTTCTTTACCCTCAACTTGCAACCATGTAAATTGTCCATAAGGCTGCAACCAACTGTTCTTTGACGTCTTAAGTCGATAACCTGCTTCAAAGGAGGCGCCCAGCGCCCATTGCCTATAACTTCCTTCAATCCCTAAACCATTCGTTGAAACTGCCTTTAGAGTATTTTGATAATGATTGTATTTTAAAATACCATCGAGATACCATCCACTATGATCCAAATAAGTGACATAAGCGCCAATACCATAAGTATTGATACCACTGATGCCCCCCCGTGCATGCGCAACACGGGCACGATCATAACTGCCAAAACCACCTATATAAAATTCTCCATTTTCCCACTCGCTTAAACCATTGATCCCCAAAACGATACCGGTCTGATCCAGTTTAAAATCTATATGCTCTGTAACAACACTCTCTTTAGATTTAATCGCATAGGTCCATAAAGCCGTATTCTTTTTACTTTTATCTAGAATTCCTCTTCCCGCACGTACGGTTTGCATTTCATTGTGAAAAATCATCGCTGGAGCCACAGACATAGACAATACCGCATCTGTAGAGGGAGTGGTCAAAAAGTGAGAAACTGAAAGTTTCTCACTCAATTGTAGAAAAGGTTGTTCTTTATGAACTGGACGCACAATCATTTGATCGGCTAAAGATTGAGAAGAGGTTGAAACAGCAGTTTGTTGTTTTTCATCAGAAAGAGGATGAGAACTTCCTGAACCTAAGACTTCAATAACGTGACTTCCAAGAGAGGAAACAGTTGGAGATACAGAAACACTAGAGACATTCTGTGCCCCTCTTAAATGACGTGGAGGTCGTGGTTTAGCTGGTTGTTTTATAATAGGTTTACGAGAGCCTGTATTTTTTCCTCTAGAAGGAGCACCTTGATCAGATAATGCAAGAGGAATCTTCGTTTTCTTGTTTACACACTGTGCTTCAGTATTCGAACGTGTCGTACCTCCAGAGGCTCTTCCTAAATACCAAATTGTAGCACTACCACTAGAATCAGCACATCTATCTCTCTTCAGCAATTGATATTGATAGGCCCCACCATCAACAGCTGTAATGTCCTGACCCGAAAGGTCTGCCAGAGTAAAATTAGCGCCTCCATTGTGGCTTCTATCAGTAATTAAATTAATCCCTGTAACCAAACTATTCTTTTGTGAGAGAAGACCTGTAATTTCACGACCAGAATCTGCAACGCTTATTTTGTGATTACCTGCGCCCTCATCAATCGATAAGTAATCACTCGAATCCCCCGTAGCACTAATATTGAATCGAAAATGTAAACTCCCTGAAAGTTTCTCAACATGAAGTGAAATATATCGTGGATCATACGGTATAGAAGTAAAAATAACAGTCCCATTTTGCCCCCCTAAATCTTCAATTTCAATCTGAGGTTTTTCTCCCATATTCCGTTCACCAACCTCAAATATTGTTTCATCCACTCTGTCCTTTATAGGAATTTTTTCCTTAGTCGTATGATTTGTCCTATCACCAGCGAATAAATAAAGTTCTCCGTGATCATTGATCCTTACTTCTCCAAGGACCTCTTGTACACCAACATGGAACCACGATTTAGCAAAGTTGTTAACAGTCAGACCATCCACAAACCCTTCAGGATATACAACTTGAATAGCATGATCTTTCAAATTAGTAGCATAAGATTCTCCTAACGCTAAGACGTGCTGTCTCCCATTCCCAGAGACCTCAGCATACATTGATTTTCCCCCCTCTTTTCTTTGTCCTGCATAAAGATTTTGTTCTCCGTTATCTCCCACTTTCGTATACCAACCCCACGCTCCATCATACACATTCTGCTGTCCAACTGTTCCACCATCCCCAGTAACTGTGGAATTATATGCACTACTTTTTCTCTCCACGCTTGTAAGATCAATATATGGCTCTTCATGAATAAACTGCTGACCTCCCAAAATTTTGGCGTTCATTGCAATTCCTGCCCGTGTAACTATTTGCATCCCTCCTTTTTTAATAGTGGAACCTACAGAACTTTCTCCATTATCAACAAGCTCTACATCACCATCTTTGAGAATAGTATTATTGCGAAAAAAATTAGACATCAGTGCTATTTTTTTTTCTTCCTCTTCTCTATTTACCACATGTGTTGCTCTTGTTAGCACTCTATTCCTACTCTCAACTGCACTTGCAGATTGCACAAGACAACTACTGATCATCAATACTGAAAAACTTAATTTGTATTTATACCGCATTATCCACACTCCACTCTCAATTATTTAGAAAAATACCCCGCGACTACATAGATAGCTCATTTTAGATTGTATCATAATGTGTTTTATTTATGTCTAAATACAATTTTTTAGTGTATTTTTTTAATTTAAACAACTTAAAGTTGTTTATCTATAAACCACTAAAAAACTCTAACTTAAGGCAGAAAAATTGAATAAAATTCAAAATGTTCACTTAAGTTAAAGGAATAATTTGCATATCTGGAATTATAGATGAAAAAAATGCTCGTGCCCTTTAATGGGGCCCCCTCTTCACGTAAAACAAAACGCCATTGGGTTGTACATTCACTCACTTGTTTTAAAGAGACATCTCTCAATGCACTCAAGCCCATTTCGCCACGTCATCCATGAATGATATACCGGTAAAGCCATTGACCCCCCAATCTTTACGCTTATGAAGAAGCGGGCCGATATCATCATACACTTTGCCATCCCAATGTTGTGACAGCCCTTGACACTAGAGACGATTCATCAGAGACATTTTTACTTCTTTTTTGTATAGTTTTTATACACACCTTCATCCCGCTTGCGATGTGCCAAGCGAATAATTTTGATTGATTCAACATAAACAGATTTGGAATGAGAGAATCCTATGATTTTCGCGACTCTCATTCAACATGCATAGAAATGAATTATTATTATAAATTCAGTATGTTGCCTTTAAAAGAGAGAGTATAAAGACATTTCTACTATTTGAGAAAGTCCTTACACTCTCGAGAAGACATAGCCGAACGTTATCTGTTTAAGTTTGCAAAACAATTACATTTGTAAAGTTAATCAGCCATGCACACATATTTAGAAACTATAGCGTAATCCTAAAATACCTTGAAGAGCATTCTTAATCTTATGTCCTTTTAGATAATGTGCTTCCGCATAAAGTGTTAGTTTATCATTGACCGAACCGTTTAAACCAATTCCCAATTTACCCGCACTGCCTGATAAATCTGTAATAAATTTATACTGGTTATTAATTGTCGTATAATTATTATTTATATTCTCACGCAACCAAGCTGCCATAATGTAAGCTGTTAATGAAGTTTCTGAACTCACAAAAAATTCATGTCCTGCAGTCAATCCAACTTCACTGCGGAATGAAGTTAATGGGCTTAGATCACCTATCATTCCATTGGAAAGTTTTATTCTTTTACCTTCAACCTGCAAACCTGTTAGCTTGATATAAGGCTGCATCCAAGTATTCTGTGCCGGTTCAAAATAACAACCAATCTCAAATGATCCACCTATCGCCCACTGATTGTAATGACTTTGAATGGCTAAACCATTCGTTGATATGGCTTTCAAATTATCTCGGTAATAATTATATTTCAAAACACCATCCATATACCATCCACGATGATCAAAATAAGTTGCGTAAGTTCCAATACTATAAGAGCTCAAATCGCTGTCACCACCTCGTGCATGAGAAATACGTGCTTGATCATAACTCCCGAAACCACCAACATACAACTCTCCATGCCTTAATTCACTCAACTGATCAGCACCAAAGACTAAACCTGTCTGCCCAAGCTTAAAGTGTGTATGGCCTGTCGCAACACGTTCTCTGCTCTTAATCCCATAAGTCCATAGTTCGATATCCTTCTTATTTCTGTCCCAAATTTTTCTACCATTCCGTATAATTTGCAACTCATTATTAAAAATAAGCCCAGGAACTACGGACAACGTTAACACTGCATCTGTAGAGGGGGTTGTTGATGTTTCTCCAGGAAAAAAAGGATTTGTCGGATCTGGTATAGAAGGTTCTGGTCCACTGAGGCGGTCTGCCGATAAAAACCAAACTTTTCCATTTTCATCCTTTCTTTCTTTCAAATCATACATATAAGTTCCACCATCAATGGCGTTAATTTTTTCACCCTTAAGATCTGTCAGCGTAAAATGCGCTCCACCACTTTGATCCGTAATTAAATCACGCTTATTTGAAAAAGGATCCGTGATTTCAACTCCAGAATCAGCAACACTTATTGTATGTTTCCCAGCGCCTTTCTCAACCAAGAGATAATCACCACGGTTATGGGCAATCGTAGTATTGAACGCGAAATGTAAATTTCCTGAAAGATTATTCACATGAAGCTGAGAATAATATGGATCAGAACCTGTAAACGAAAAAATAATACTCCCTTCACCACTTAATTTTTGTATCAAAGAACTTTTTCCATCAAACTCATCAGTAATAGAGTATAGTTTTGTATCTTTTCCATTTAAAATAATATCTTCTACTGTGGTGCGTTGTTGATCATTCCCAGCATAAAGATGGATCTGCCCAGAATGGTTTACCTGTGTCTTGCCTTCTAATGTTGCTCCAGCATGCACCCATGATTTTGTTTGATCATTCATTGTTAGATTTTTTACAGATCCATCAGTATATATTTCCTGAATAGCACTCTCATTTAAAGTGACTCCAATAGCCTGACCGCCTTTTAAGATACGCTGTTTACCACCACCAAAAACTTCTGTGTCAAATGCAAAACCACCATTTTTTGCACTTTGAGACTTTTGTCCAACCTCTTGGACACCCCCTTGCATAACTTTTGTATTCCAAACTTTTCCGCCATCATATACTTTTTGTTGGCCTAGTGTTTCATCTTGACCATAAATGATAGTATGAGAAGCACTACTGCCTTTAATCTCTCCTCCAATATCCCCCTCGCCGAAAATAAGCTGCTCACCGCCATAAATTTTAGTCCCCTCTACTTTCCCTCCATTTCCAACACTTTGGTGCCCGCCTTCTTTAACAACAGCATTTTTCGAAAAACCTTGTTTTCCTTTTAAAGCCTGAACATTTTCAATTCCACCATGTTCAATTTTACTATTCTCACTGAGTCCTCCTGCATACACATAAAGCTCTGCACCATTCCTTACAGTGTTATTAATGGATCGCCCTGGACTATCAATCTCACCATCATTTGAAATGTATGCTTTACCTTCATTATCAAGGATATAATTTTCTAATATTGCCCCATCTTTAATGGAAATAAGTTCAGGCTTTTTAAGAAACGCAGTATTTTGTTCTTGTGCATTATATCCAGCATTGTCACGATGACTGCTGTCAAGCTCCTGTTGACTCGCAAACACTCTAGCACCCTTATCCATGATAAAATCGCTAGGCTTTTTCAAAAAGTCTAATTCATTGCGCGTTCTTACCATGACATCATTAGAGGCTCCAAGTATGCATCTGCCTGTTTTCATATCCTCATTGTATTGATCTTGAAATACTTTATCATTTTCATAACTTGAAGATTGACAAAAAAGTGCTGTTCCCCCCTCATTTGCAGCAGCAGCTTGCACAAAACAGCTGCTCAACATGAGTATCCAACAATGTCGTTTCCATTTATATTGTAGAGCCATATCCTCCCCCCTTCACGCCTGCATAGACACTAAACGTAATTAGCTCTACAAAATATATTTTCAACCTTAGATTGCAACAATCCTTCTTAAAAATCCTCCTTATCTCATAAAAAACCGCTCTTTATAGTTTTTAAATACTTTTTTGATCAAGAATATAAGAGCGCTCTTATAGTGCTTCTTTAGCATTTTCTCGGAGTTTTCTTATCAAAGATAAAAAGTAATGCATAATCAAGTATATAAGGGTATACAGTTTATCATGAACAACGAAGCTGCGTGCTCTGAAAAATTGTTCTCTGAACCTTTAATTAAAGACCTTTAAAAACAATCATATATTTAAAGATAACTAAAAAATAACCATATATTTAGAAACTATAGCGTACACCTATAATTCCCTGAAGGGACTGTTTTGTTTTACGCCCTTTAATATAATGGGCCTCACCATATAACTTTAACTTCTCACTCACTAAACTGCTTAAACCTATTCCTAATTTACCTGCATTCCCTGATAAGTCCGTGGTAAATGAATGCCGTTGATTAATTAACGTTTGATTGTCATCTTTATTCTCACGCAACCATGCTGCTATAATATACGCAAGCGATGAGGAATCCATGTGAAAACCAAATTCATATCCTAAAGATAAACCAACCTCACTGCGTAATGAAGTGAATGGACGCATGTCACCTGTCATGTCATTCGATAACTTGATTTCTTTACCCTCAACTTGCAACCATGTAAATTGTCCATAAGGCTGCAACCAACTGTTCTTTGACGTCTTAAGTCGATAACCTGCTTCAAAGGAGGCGCCCAGCGCCCATTGCCTATAACTTCCTTCAATCCCTAAACCATTCGTTGAAACTGCCTTTAGAGTATTTTGATAATGATTGTATTTTAAAATACCATCGAGATACCATCCACTATGATCCAAATAAGTGACATAAGCGCCAATACCATAAGTATTGATACCACTGATGCCCCCCCGTGCATGCGCAACACGGGCACGATCATAACTGCCAAAACCACCTATATAAAATTCTCCATTTTCCCACTCGCTTAAACCATTGATCCCCAAAACGATACCGGTCTGATCCAGTTTAAAATCTATATGCTCTGTAACAACACTCTCTTTAGATTTAATCGCATAGGTCCATAAAGCCGTATTCTTTTTACTTTTATCTAGAATTCCTCTTCCCGCACGTACGGTTTGCATTTCATTGTGAAAAATCATCGCTGGAGCCACAGACATAGACAATACCGCATCTGTAGAGGGAGTGGTCAAAAAGTGAGAAACTGAAAGTTTCTCACTCAATTGTAGAAAAGGTTGTTCTTTATGAACTGGACGCACAATCATTTGATCGGCTAAAGATTGAGAAGAGGTTGAAACAGCAGTTTGTTGTTTTTCATCAGAAAGAGGATGAAAACTTCCTGAACCTAAGACTTCAATAACGGGACTTCCAAGAGAGGAAACAGTTGGAGATACAAAAGCTGGAGATCTTTGACTCAAGTTTTGGCGGTTTTTTCTTCGACGTGGCAATTTAATAATACGCGCTTGTGGTGCTGCAATAGTTGAAAGAGAAGAAGCTGATTGATTTTGATTTAAATGCCGCATAGATCTGCTTCTACTACGTGGTAAACTGTTGAGAAATGAAACATTATCAATAAATACTGCAGATAAATACCAAACTTTTTCGCCCCCACCCTCATCAATTCTCTGTTTTAAACCATACGTATAGGTTCCGCCATCAATAGTTTTAACATTTGCACCAGAAAAGCTTCTCAGGGTAAAATGTGCTCCTCCACTTTGATCAAAAATTAAATCAAGTCCTGCTGAAGAAGGATCAACAATTTCAATACCAGAATCTACGACACTTATTGTATGAAAACCACTCCCATTCTCAATAAAGAGGTAATCACCTTTTCCTTCTGCAAGGCTAACATTAAGGTCAAAATGTAGACTCCCTGCTAGATTATCAATATAAAGCTGAGAGTAATATAAATCATCTTCAGAAGAAGTAAAAATGACTTTTCCTACACCGCTTAACTGCTGAATGCGTGTACTTTTATCGTCAAACCCACGAGCAACGGAGTATAATTGAGCGTCTTCTCCGTTTAATTCAATGTTTTCTACTATAGTTTGTTGACCATTATCTCCAGCATCAAGATGGAGCCCACCAAAATCCTGAACTTTTATTTCTCCTCCTAATATTGCACCAGGAGAAATCCATGAATTAGCATTACCTTCAATCGTTAGATTCTTTACAATTCCACCTGCATAGACTTCTTGAACACCACCAGTGCGTAAAATGACTGTATTTGCTTCACCTCCTGCTAAAACACGCTGCACACCCTCTGAAAAGATTTCAGCATTTACAGCTAAACCGCCAGCTTTTTCTGCAAAGTTATCATCATTAGGAAACCATTTAGCAAGAGTTTGTATTCCTCCACTCATCACTTTTGTTCCCACAGCCATCCCATCATCATATACATTCTGCTGTCCTGGCGTATCACCTTGACCATACAGTATCGTGTTATAAGCGCTGCTCCCCACAATTCCACCATTTACATAACCATCTCCGAAAACAAGCTGCTCCCCACCATAAATTTCAGCTCTCAATGCGGTTCCTCCTCCCTCCACTCTTTGTTTTCCATCCTCGTAAATAATCGTAAATTCTGAAATCCCTTGTTCCCCTACAATCTCAACACCACCATTTTCAATGGTTGTATTTTTACTGAAACCACCAGCTTCAACATAAAGTCTTCCTGATCCCTGAATTGTATTATTAATAGACTTCTTAAGAACACCTTGCTCTCCATCATCAGAGACATAAACTACGTTATCATCACCGAGCAAAGAGCTTTGTAGAATTCCTCCTCCTTCCCCAATGCTGTAATGAATTACATCAGAGATACTAAAATCTTTTGCCGATGTCATATTTTCTTCTTTTTCAGGAAGCTTATCTATAGGCGACTCCACATGAGGTGAAGGAATTACAGGAGCAGAAGTTATTTGTGATGTAGCCAAAGACCAAGTCTTTCCCCCATTATCATCTTTTGTCTTTAAGCCATACATGTAAGCTCCACCATCAATCGTACTCGTCTCTTCACCAGAAAAATCTGTCAGAGTAAAATGCGCATTTCCGCTTTGAACATGAATTAAATCAAGCTCCAAAACTAAATTCTGATCTTGT
Organism: Bartonella sp. AP36NXGY; assembly: GCF_042195865.1. Taxonomy (NCBI): domain Bacteria; kingdom Pseudomonadati; phylum Pseudomonadota; class Alphaproteobacteria; order Hyphomicrobiales; family Bartonellaceae; genus Bartonella; species Bartonella sp. AP36NXGY. Next base: position 66,553 of record NZ_JBHIPD010000002.1, read on the forward strand.
AGAGGAGAATTGGTAATTTCAACACCAGAATCGATAACACTTATGGTGTGATTACCTGATCCTTGTTTTATCAGAAGATAATCACCGCGCTGTTCTGCAAAATTAGTATGCAACCTAAAATGTAAACTCCCTGAAAGATCATTGATCTCAAGTTTAGAGTAATGTGGATTAAACACGGTAGAAGTAAAAATAACACGACCATTCCCACTCAGATTCTCAATCAAAGAACTTTCACCATCTATATTAGAGGCAATCGCGTACAATTTTGTATCTCTGCCATTTAAGACAATTTTTTCTACTTCAGTACGAGATTGCTCTGCACCAGCATAAAGATAAATCCGTCCAGAATCATTAACCGTTGTCTTTCCTTCCAATGTTGCGCCACCATGTAACCATGATTGTGCTTGATCCTTAACGGTTAAATCTTTTACATAACCTCCTAAATCTATTGCCTGAAAAGCAGTCCCTTCTAAAAGAACGCCAATCGCGATTCCTCCCGCTAAAACATGTTGCTGTCCACCAGAAAAGACCTTCGTATCAAAGGCAAAACTGCTATACTCGTCTAGATCCTCTTCTCCATAAAGATTTTGTATCCCTCCTTCCATGATCTGTGTGTTAAAAACCTCTCCATCACCATACACATTCTGATATCCTCGCACTCCATTCTCACCAGAAACGATAGTGTCATAGGCGCTGCTCCTCACCGTCGCACCTTTAATATCAGACTTTCCTGAAACAAATTGCTCACCTCCGTAAATTTTAGCCCCTTCAGCTTTTCCCCCCTCTTTAACCTTTTGTTGCCCACCTTTATGAACAATAGTATCCTGTGAAAGACCCTGTGTTTTAATAAGCTCAGTGCCACCTCTTTGAATTGTCGTATACAAGCTAAAACCACCGCTATAAACGGAAAGCTTTCCACCATCTTTAACTGTATTACTAATTGAAGTTTCTCCATTGCTATCAACTTCCTTGCTACTCGTGTCAAAGCTAGGATCTGCAATAGAAATAGTTGTTCCTTGATCAATTGTGAGTTCTGTAAGTAAATCACTTGATGAACCAGTATATGGTTTCAATACACTATCAAAAACTTGAGAAGTTGTCTCATCAATGGTGTGGTTTGCATCTAAGTACCAAATTTTACCAGTACCCTTATTGTTTCTATGTTTCAAACTGTACCGATAGGTTCCGGCATCAACAGTTCCGATTTTTTCACCAAAAGTGTTTGTCAGAGTAAAATGGGCATTTCCGCTGCGATCAGTAATTAATTTAAGCTTTTTGTAAGAAGAATTTGTAATTTCACGCCCAGAATCAGCCACACTTATTGTGTGAGAACCAGAGCCCCTTTTTTTAATCACAAGATAATCACTAAGCTGCTTGGCAAAATTGACATTAAAATCGAAATGTAAAGAACCTGAAAGATCATCGATATTAAGCTGTGAATAATGCTTATTAGTCCCTAAAGACGTAAAAATAACTCTCCCATTTCCTTTTAAATTCTTAACATTAATCTCAGTTTTTTTGCCGTTATCTTCAGACGCAATAATGTATAGTTTGCTATCTTCTCCATTTAAATTAAGATTTTCTACTTCCGTAACAGCTTCACCATTTCCAGCATAGAGATAGAGGTTGCCAAAATCATTAACATTTGTATCCTTATCTAATATCGCACCGGCAAAAACCCATGATTGTGCTTGATGATTAATTGTTAGATTATCCACGTATCCAGAATCATATATCTTCTGAGTAGCTCTATCGTATAAAGTAACTTCGCTCGCATTCCCTCCTGCAAAGATATTCTGCATACCATTTTTAAAAAGTTCGGTACTCAGTGCAAAAGCCCCCTCATTAATTGTAAAATCTTCATCTTTTATATCGGCTGTATCAGCATCTTCTGAGAAACCGTTATGAAAATTCTCTTTACCATCAAGATTCTGGACACCACCTTTCATAATCTTTGTGTCAACAGCCATCCCCCCACTATAGACACTTTGTATTCCTAGCATTCCATCTGCAGCATGAATTTCAGTGCCATAAGCACTACTTGCCTTATCTTCACGCGACAAACCATCCCCAAGAAACCCCTTACCAAAAATAATCTGCTCACCGCCATGGATTTGAGCCCCTTCTGCATTTGCACCACTCTCAACAATTTGTTTTCCCCCTTTTTTAACAGCGGCATATTCCGAACTGCTCAAGTTTTGGACAAACTCAATCCCACCATGCTCAATTGTCGTATCCCTGCTAACACTTGCTGCATCAATGTAGAGTTTTCCCCCTTCTCTAACCGTATTATTAATGGAATAAGCTGCATCTTTATAGTTAAAGCTATTTATTTCAGAACCTTCAGAGTCACGGTTAGTAATATAGATCGTAGCACCATCGCTTATTATTGAATTTGGGAGTACTTCAAAGAATAGCTTTTCTAATCTCTTCCTTTCCTCTTCTGAAAGATCACTTCCTTCTACTGTCTGTTTATTCTCTATCTTTTTTGATCCCCCCTTTTTTTCTTTTAGTCCCCTCACTTCCGATAACAACTTTCTTGTCTCTTCTAGGTGTTCACTGATACTTACTGGTGTTAATAACTTTTCTCTTGGTGTAGCTACTCCATATGCACTCGCAATCTTGACAAAAAAACCACTGGCCATTACCGCACAAAAACTTAATTTCAATTTGCGTTGCATTATTTACACTCCATAATTTTAAATTTAAATTCTCCCATTTAGAAAAAAGTGCATAGATCAAAACAACACAACGTAATTGCTCAACCTCATGTCTTTTAAGATAGCAAAGCATTCGATGGATTAAGCTCTGACAGATCAAATATACACCATGTGTTTTAAAATGCATGCACAACTAAAAGATTTAATTTGTTTTAGATACACTTTAAAAGTGTTATAATTGCATCCATGAAAAATATTTTTAATATTTTGAGACACTAAACACTGATCTACGAATAAGATTGATTCCTTAATAGATAAAAATGGCATTAAACTTTAAAGGAAACAGCAATGTGAATGAGAGCTGCGTTTATGGCCACCTATTGCCATCTTCTACAGCATTTAAAACAGTGTCTTTATTTTATTCAATATGGATAATATATAGATCACTTATTCATACTCATCAGTCCATAATCATTGTTCTAATATATAACGAAGTGTCATAATATTGACTCGACACCGATTTGAAATTTCTATAGTTATAGTCAGTTAACTCGTCATTTGATTTGTCATATACTAAAAGGGACATTCTATTCATGTCTATAAACTCAGAAATGAAAGCTACAAGCAACAGAAACTCCCCTCGTCGGATTTTATTTGCAAGCCTTATTGGCCCAACAATTGAATTCTTTGATTTTTATGTCTTTGGCACTGCCGCAGCTCTTATATTTCCTCATGTGTTTTTTCCAACACAAAATGATCAAATTGCTATTTTACAATCTTTCCTAATATTTGGAGCAGCCTTTTTTGCCCGCCCTTTTGGATCAGTTGTTTTTGGACATTTTGGAGATAAGATTGGAAGAAAAGCAACACTTATCGCTTCTCTTCTCACAATGGGTCTTTCAACAGTCATTATTGGTTTTCTTCCTACTTATGAAATAGCTGGGTGGTTTGCCCCTTTCCTCTTAACCTTGTGCCGTATTGGACAGGGAATTGGATTAGGAGGAGAATGGGGAGGAGCTGTTTTGCTCGCTACAGAAAATGCCCCTCCAGAAAAGCGCGGCTGGTATGCAATGTTTCCCCAATTAGGCGTTTCAATAGGTTTGTTTTTATCTATTGCTGTTTATTTGGGTCTGCTGCATTTCCTTGATCGTGAAGAACTTTTAGCTTGGGGATGGCGTATTCCTTTTATTGCTTCAGTTGTTTTTATGATTATAGGATTATGGGTCCGTCTTTCAATCAATGAAACTGTTCAATTCAAAAAAACTCTTGAAAGTAAAAAACATGTCAAAGTTCCTATCATAGATGTCTTTTTAAAATGTCCACGAATCCTATTTCTTGGAATATTTTCTGGTATGGCAACTTTTGTTTTGTTTTACTTGGTTACTACATATTTGTTAAGCTATTCAACAAACCATTTGCAATTGCCATTTCATCAAGCTCTTCAAATCGAAATTGTCGGTGCTATTTTTTGTGGGATTTTTACTGTCATCACGGGAAGACTCGCTGACCGTATTAGACGTAGAACTTTGATGATTTGGATTACAATCATCACCGGTATTTATTCTTTCGCAATTCCTTATTTCTTAAATTCTGGAGTTATAGGAGTCCTTGCAATGTCTGTCATTGGCTTATCTCTCATGGGAATGATATACAGTCCTCTTGGTGCTGTTTTGGCTTCACCATACCCAACAGCAATTCGATATACCGGTTCTTCTATTACTTTCAATTTATCTGCTATTGTAGGAGCATCTCTCGCGCCTTATATTGCAGAATATCTGGTGCAACATTTCGATACATCTTATATCGGTTATTATTTGCTTCTTGCTTCTTTTATTTCACTGATTTGCTTCGTCGGATTTACAGATGATGAAATATCCAACTAAAATATAATAACGAAGAATAAAATAAGGACTGGCGGCAAAAATGCTGCCAGTTTCGTTTTTAAAGATAGGGGTTGAGGTATTTTCCACCACAATATTCCTGCAAACAAGGCACTCAAAAAGAAAAATAAAAAATCTGCAATATTGCTTATATAAGAAACAGCAAACATTTCTGATAAGATATGCGTTGTCCCCAACCATGAAACGCAAAAGAAGGCCAACATCACAGCCCATAAAACAAGCAAAATTCGATCAATAATTATCATTATGGCGTTTCGTTTTTTTAATTATAGTCCATATATTTAACATGCCTAAAAGAAAAATCACAATAAAAACCCAACGCCCTCCCCCTGAGCCTTCCGTAATAAAAAGTGCAGGATTTACTATTCCCAGTAATCCTATAAAAATCAGAACAATAGATACAAGACGCATTAAACCTGTTTTTCCCAGCGACAATCTTCAGTCTGTTGCCAATACGTTAAATTATGATTTTCCATTTTATATTTTTTCCACTGTGCACGAACGAGATTCAACTGCTCTTCACTTCTACCATCAAATATCACGACAAGCCGTTGATAAGCATCAATATCCGAACAAACAGCTCCCTCTATGAGAAAACGAATCTTTGAATCATTCGGATTTTCTTGTCCTGTCGTAAGAAATACAGGCTGAAAGTTTGGATATTGATCACACTCCGTTCCATGTCCAATAAATGATTCATCAGTATAAACCCATAAATGTATATCTATAGAATCGCGTTGTTCTTTACTCACACACTGTATTGTTACTTTACCAAAACGAGCCAATGCACGCTCCACAAGCGTCGGCAAAATACCCTTCAGCGTTGACTGCGTCAAATGATAGAATAAAATATCCAATCTCTTAAGCCTTCATCATTCTTTATAAAAAGCTAACATCTTTTTAAAAAAAATTCTATATCCCTAATACAAAGGAAACGGTTCAAGATATAAACCCTCTTTTTTGATTGAGATGCATTATCTTTTTGCACGTGTCTTTAAAAGACAAAAATTTTTATCTTCAACGTTAATAAAAAAGTTTTTTAAGTTATTTTCTAGATTCTTTGTAGACTATAGTTGAAAATAAAATATAATGTACGGAAAATTTAAAGAGGACCTCATAGGCAATTTTATATTATTTATTTGGTAAAAATATCCAATTCATGAAAGGATATTTTTTCAAACTTTATTACATTTTAACCGAAAGCAGTAAGAATATTTGCTATCGAATTAAAAACTGAGGATTTTCCCCAATTTATGCGTATTATTGAGTTCTACATCCTGAAACGTGTCCTTGTTTTGTTTAGTTCTGTCATGATTGCAGCAGTGGGCGTTAGTTGGACTATACAAATTCTTGCACGGATAAACTTTCTCACAACAAGTAAACAAACACTCCTCACAGTCTTACAATTTTCACTCTCATTGGTTCCTTCTGTTATTTTTGTTGTCATTCCGTTTGCATTAGTGATCGCAATTACAACCATCCTCTCAGCAATGCATCAAGAATCAGAACTTGCTGTCATCAATGCCTCTGGTTTTCCTAAAAGTACTGTTTGGAAACCTATCCTTCTTCTTGCTATTGTTGCATCCTGTACCTCCTTTTCTATAGCTAATTTTGTTGTTCCTCAAGCGCGTCTTCATATGCGACAAATGCTAGCAAGCGCTCATTTTGATCTTATTAATCTATTCATTAGTGAAGGGAGCTTCCAAAAACTCACCAATAACCTTTACATAGAAATTGGCGAACGAAATCCAAATGGAACACTTGAACGCCTTTTCATTGCCGACCAGCGTGATCCTAAGACTGATCTTTTTTATTATGCAACAGACGCATCCATTGTGAGCAATAAAAACGGCAGTTTTCTGGTTCTCAATAACGGTGAAATAGAAAGAGTCAATCATCAAAATAACAGTGTTTCAATCGTGCAATTTAGCTCATATACTTTTAGCCTAGGAGAGTTTATCCCCAGTGATAAAACACCTACTCTTTATCCAAAAGATCGGTCTCTTTCTTATTTACAAAACCCTGACCCAAAAGATCCCTACTATCAACGAAAACCACTCCAATATAAAGCTGAATTTCACCGCAGATTAACACAATGGCTCTACCCTATTGTTTTTTCACTTATTGCATTAGCAGCAGCAGGGGATGTACGCTCCCATCGACAAGCTCGTCATTCCGCAAATCTCTCGGCAATTGCCCTCTCTTTTCTGGTGTATTGGATAGGATATTTTTTCGCAGAAAAAGCAAAAAGCGATCTTGCATACGTTCCTCTCCTTTATATTATACCCATAGGAACAAGTGCATTTGTCTTTTTTATGCTTTTAACGAATCATAAAATTGGGCTTCCCACAAAAGTTAATGAGATACTTCAAATCGCTTTTCAAAAAATAATGAACAAATTTGAACAGCAAAAATCTCAAGATTCCTCGGATAAAATATCATGATTGGGTGGACACTTGGACGATATTTTTTTATACGGTATCTTAAAATAACTTGTTATTTCTGGGGAAGCATTTTTGTTCTTGCTCTTTTAATCGATTTCACAGAGAATTCTGGTAGGCTATCTTCCCTTCCGCATTATACAGCAAAAGATGCATTTTTCCTCTCTGCTTTACGCATCCCTTTTATCATGCAACAACTTATCCCTTTCATTGCACTCTTTTCTGCAATGGCAACGCTTATCTCGCTCAACAAAAAACTTGAACTTGTAGTGACTCGTTCAATCGGTGTTTCTGCATGGCAATTTCTTATGCCAGCTTGTTTTGGAGCTTTTCTTTTGGGATTATTTTCAATTCTTCTCATTAATCCACTTGCTGCATGGGGATTTTCTCAAGCAGAAAAAAAGATGACTGAATGGCGCAATCACAATGTACTAACACCTCTTCACAATACAAGTATCCACTGGTTAACACAACGTACAAATTTAGGCAGAACAACCATTGGTGCCAAATCTATCACCGATCAAGGACTTTCTCTTCTCGATGCCACCTTTGTACAATACAATGACAACGCAACCGTCAAAAATTGGATTAACGCCCCAAAAGCAACCTTGACTAATGGATTTTGGCTATTAACAAATGGAACAATCTATAAAATAGGGCATCCTCCTGAAAAATTTACCGTGTTGCAAATAAAAACCAATCTAAAACCTGAATTTTTAACGGAACGTTTAGTGAATCCCGCAACTATTCCATTTTACCAATTGCCAAAAAAAATTATGATTGCACGTTCATTTGGCTATTCTGCTAATAATTTTGATATGTATTTTCAATCTTTGATTGCATTACCGGCATTGCTTGTGGCAATGACCCTCATTGCAGCAACTGTATCTTTAAATTTTACACGTTTTGGGCAATCTAGAATGTTGATTCTTGGTGGCGTAATAGCTGGGTTTATGCTTTATGTTATTTCCGTACTTGTTCAAGCTTTCGGTAATGCTGGATATATTCCACCAATTATTGCAGCTTGGACACCCGTTGTTATTGCGTTATTCTTAGGAATCTCTTTTTTACTTCATAAAGAGGATGGCTAAGTGAAAGCATTAACACTTAAAAAAACTATTTTAACAAAATTAAGTGCTCTCGCTTTTAAAAGTGTTGTGGGGGTTATTTTAGGAAGTGCTTTGTCTTATTGTGCGCACGCTCAAAGCCTTCAATCTCCTTCTCAAAGTCGCATTCAAAATCTGGAACCTCCTCTTTTGCTCTCTGCGGATGAACTCATCTACAATCGTGATGAAAACACTGTTTCTGCACACGGTAATGTCCAAATCGAATATGATGGCAATAAAGTTGTCGCTCAAAAAATTATTTACAATCAAAAAACAGGACGGCTTATAGCACAAGGGAACGTTGAAATTACTCAAAAGGATGGTAATAAAATTTATTCCAACCAAATTGATATGACCAAAGATCTTGGCGAGGGTTTTGTAAACGCCCTACGTATTGATACAGCCAACAATGTTCACTTTTCAGCCCAAAATGCTACACGCAAACACAATCACATAACAGTCTTTGAAAATGCAACCTATACAGCCTGTGAACCTTGCTCTTATAAACCAGATAGAGACGTCCTATGGAAAATTAAAGCAAGAAAGATCATATGGAATAATAGCGTCAAAAAAATTCGGTTTGAAAATAGCAGTTTTGAAGTTTTTGGTGTACCGATTATAAAATTTCCAAATTTTGAGATCTATGATCCAACGGTCAGGCGTGCTAGCGGTCTGCTTACTCCTCATTTTTTTTATACTGATTATCTCGGTATGGGGATAAAGAATTCTTATTTCTGGAATCTCGCCCCCCATTATGATTTTACCCTTTCTTCTACGGTTTATACCCAACAAGGGCTTTTAACCGAAGGGGAATGGCGTCAGCGTTTAAAAACGGGACGTTATAACATTCGCTTTGCTCATATATATCAAATGAAACCGCATAGATTTGATAATGATACGATTGATGCCCAACATAAAAACCGTTATATGCTGGCGACAAAGGGGGATTTTCGTATTAATTCACACTGGACTTATGGATGGGATATTCTTGCACAATCAGATCGGCATTTTAGTCGTGCCTATAAACTTGAAAACTATAACAATCCTACACAACTTTCTCAGATCTATCTGAATGGTCTTGCAGGAAAAAATTATTTTGATATGCGTTTTTATCATTTTAAAGTTCAAGATTCAATATTGAATGATCCTCATTATGAACGTCACTCTCGGCAAGCGTGGGTCTTACCACGCATCGATTATTTTTTCACACCAGATGAACCCATTTATAATGGAGAGCTTACCTTCCATAGTAATATGCAATCAGTTTATCGTCGCCATGCTGACTTCAGTTCACCCGACCAGAACGGAAACCCTCTCAACACAGTAAAACTTTCTGGTATGGCTGGAAATAGTTTGCGTTTAACAAACGAGCTTCAGTGGAAAAAGCGCTTCAACACGCACAACGGACTCATCTTAACCCCTCTTCTCTCTCTACGAGCTGATATCATTACAACCAATGCAAGCGAAAATCACACAGATTTTATAGAAAACAATACCTTATCCGCAATTCATGGTTCAGCAATTCGTGGCATGGCAACAGCAGGGTTGGAACTACGCTATCCCTTCCTCATTACAGCTGATCATTCTACACATATTATAGAACCAACTGCACAAATTTTTATACGCAATAATGAACAATATATTGGACAAATTCCTAATGAAGATGCTCAAAGCTTTGTCTTTGATGCAACCACTCTCTTTCAACGAGACAAATTTTCTGGTTATGATCGTGTAGAAGGTGGTACAAGAGCCAATATAGGTATAAGATATTCTGGAAGCCTTAATGATAATTGGTCTCTTTATGGTCTCATTGGACAATCCTTTCATCTAGCAGGAAAGAATTCTTTTGCAGAAAAGGACTTTATCAATGTCGGTACTCATTCTAGCTTAGAGGCAAAACGTTCAGACTATGTTGCAATGTTTGGTACAACCCATAAAAGTGGTTTTTCCTTAGAAACGCGTGGACGCTTTGATAAAAAAACAGGAAAAATCCGCCGTAGTGAAATCGAAGCATCACAAAAATGGCAAAATTTTTGGGCGGCTCTACAATATGCCTATATCGCAAAGCAACCAGATTATGAATATTCTCAAGAGCGCCAAGAAATTTCTTTTCAAACAGGACTTAAATTGGCAGATTATTGGTCCATTAATAGCAACGCCGGTTATGATTTAGTATCTGGTACATTTATAAAGCGAGGAATTAGCTTGAGTTATATGGATGAATGTTTCGGGTTAACATTCGGTTATCAACAGGTAACGAATCCAGGCAGGAAAGCACCCTTGCAAAACTTTAATTTCTCTCTTTCATTGCGTACGATTGCAGATATCGGAAAAAAGATAGATTAATTTATAAAGGGAATGTATCAGTCATTTAACTTATCATTGTTTTTATGAAAGAAAGCGTGTATTTTAAGTTGTTGATGAGAATTAATAAACAATGCGAAAGCCTATTTACATGAATAAATTGAAAAAGCGTTTTCTTGCTTTATTTTATATTGCATCTTTGAGCGTAAGTAGCCTGCTAATAAATGGATTTTTGATTCCGACAGTCTTTGCGCAGACTTCTATTGTTGTTACAGTTAATGGCAACCCCATCACAAATTATGATATACAAAGACGCCTTGCTTTTCTCAGGCTACAACAAAAGCAAGGCAATTTGGTGGCACAGGCTAAAAAAGAGCTTATTGATGAAAAGCTAAAAAATATTGAAATAAAACGTCGTAATATTGAAGTAAGCAATGATGAAGTTGATAGAGCTTTTGAGAATTTTGCGACACAAAATAATATGACGATTGATCAGCTCAACCAGATTCTGATCCAAACTGAGATCACAGTGCAACACTTTAAAGATTACATCCGTGGACAAATAGGATGGGGGCGTCTTGTTAGCGCACGCTATCAAGCTGAAACAGGTATGATTAGCGAACAAGAAGCTGTACGCAGAATATTAAAAAATGGTGGTGTAAAACCTTCAACCAACGAATATACATTACAGCGAATTGTTTTTGTCATTCCTGCACATCGTCGTTCAGAGATCTTTGAAAGACGTCAAAGAGAAGCAAGTAATTTTCGCGCACATTTCCGTGGATGTGCCAATGCTCACAATCAAGCAAGAGGTATTTTAGACGTTACTATCCGCCACTTAGGAAAGTTTCTGGAGCCACAACTTCCTAATGCATGGGAACAAGCTATTCTTGAAACGCCTGCTGGAAAAATGACAAAATTACAAGAAACATCTGATGGAATCGAAGCAATTGCTGTCTGCAAAATAAAAAGAGTTTCTGATGATTATGTCGCTCGACTGATATTTTCTCTTCAAGATAGTAAAAAAAGAAGCCCGCAAAAACTTGAAGAATTAAGCGACAAATATTTAGAAGAACTGCGCCGAGTGGCACGCATTCAAAATTCATAATGGCTGCTCTTATTGTTAGCGGTGGTGATCCTGCCGGAATTGGTCCTGAAATAGTACTAAAAGCGTGGAATTTGCGTGTTACGCGCCAAATTCCACCTTTTGTACTTCTTGCTGATCCAGATGTTATTCGTTCGCGCGCTCGTTTTTTACAGATTGATGTTGAGGTGCAATCTGTTTTAATCAATAATCCTGCAAAAAATTTTCAAAGCGCTCTTCCTATCATACCGTTAAAAAACAAACAAAGTGATCAATTAGGTATACCTTCATCGAAAAATACAGCTGGAATTATTGAAGCAATTAAACGCTGTGTTCAATTGATTCAAAATGGCCATGCATGTGCACTTATCACTTGTCCTATTGCAAAAAAGAGTCTTTATGATGCCGGTTTTCAATTTCCAGGTCATACAGAATTTTTAGCCGATTTAGCCCATAAAGCTTTTCATAAATGTTATCATCCAGTTATGATGTTAGCAGGACCTCGATTAAAAACAGTACCAATAACTGTTCATATTCCATTTAAAAATGTTCCTTCACAGCTTACCCGTGATTTAATTATTCAAACGGTACTTATTACTGAATATGACTTAAAAACAAGGTTTAAAATAACATCACCCCGACTAGCTGTTGCTGGTCTTAATCCTCATGCTGGAGAAGGAGGTGCAATGGGAAAAGAAGATATTGAAATTATCACTCCTGCTATTGAATATCTTAAAAAGAAAGGACTCAATATTGCAGGCCCGCTGCCTGCCGACACAATGTTCCATGAATGCGCAAGAAAAGCATATGACGTTGCCATTTGTATGTATCATGATCAAGCCCTTATCCCTGTTAAGACATTAGACTTTGATAGCACTGTTAATGTCACGTTAGGTCTACCTTTTATTCGCACGTCTCCAGATCACGGGACTGCTTTTGACATTGCTGATAAAGGGATAGCCTCTCCCGAAAGCTTTATTGCTGCTCTTAAACTTGCAAATCAACTTGCAAAAAATAGTTTAAACCCATGCCAATAGATAATCTCCCTCCTCTGCGTGAGGTCATTGATATATATGGATTACAAGCGCATAAATCTTTGGGGCAGAATTTTCTTTTTGATCTTAATTTAACATCTAAAATTGCTCATCAAGCAGGCAATATAGAAGGAAAACCTGTTCTTGAAATTGGTCCTGGTCCTGGAGGTCTCACACGTGCCTTGCTAGCAAAGGGTGCCATTGTAACAGCAATAGAACGCGATGAGCGCTGCATACCGGCTCTCTTAGAAATAGAAAAACACTATCCTAAAAAATTAAAAGTTATTTGTAATGATGCACTGAAGCAAGATTTCTCAAAACTCTTTGAAACAAGCCCTGTAAAACCGCGCATTATTGCAAATCTTCCCTATAATATTGGGACACAACTCTTATTAAATTGGCTTTTGACTGAACCATGGCCTCCTTTTTATGAATCAATGACATTGATGTTTCAACGTGAAGTTGCCAAACGGATTACAGCTAAACCTCAATCTACTCATTATGGACGTCTTAGTGTCTTAACTGGCTGGCGTACCACTGCTAAAATTGCTTTTGATGTCCCCCCTCAAGCCTTCATACCAATACCTAAAGTAACGTCTTCCGTTGTTCATATTATTCCGCGAATACAACCTCTTTCCTGCTCTGCACAAAAACTAAGCCTCGTCACAAAAACCGCCTTTGGGCAAAGACGAAAAATGCTTCGTCAAAATCTCAAAATACTTGGAGGTGAAGAGCTATTAGAAAAAGCTGGAATTGATGGAACGCGCCGTGCTGAAACGCTCTCGATTTCTGAATTTGTAACTTTAGCGCATCTAGTGCTCTAAAAAATGCACTTTGTGTTATAAAACCTTTTTTAATCACAACATTTATCGATTTTTTCAGCAATAAGCCCATCAACAAAAGAGCCAAGATAAGAACAACGCTCACGTTTTACGGTTTCAGCTAAATAAATTGATTTAATAAAAGATAAAGACTGATCTAAATCTTCGTTAATCACAACATAATCATAAGAAAGCCAATGCTTTAACTCCGTTCGTGCATTTTCCAATCGCAAATTGACAGTATCTTGACTATCTTCTGCTCGACGATGTAAACGCGAAACAAGCTCTTTCATTGATGGTGGAAGAATAAAAACAGATACAGTGTCTCCTAGCATCTTTTTTTGCAGCTGCTCGGTACCTTGATAATCAATATCAAATAACATATCTTGGCCAGCATTCAATGCGCTTTCAACAGTTTCACGTAAAGTGCCATAATAATTTCCGTGAACTTCTGCCCACTCAATAAATTCATCCCTATCACGCTTATATTCAAACTCTTCCTTTGAAATAAAGTAATAATGCAGCCCATCTACTTCACTAGGACGCCTTTTCCTTGTGGTCATACTTACGGAAAGCTCTAATTGTCCCTCTTTTAGAAGTAATCGAGAAATTGTTGATTTACCAGCACCTGAAGGCGAAGAAAGAATAAATAAAAAACCGCGGCGTTGATTTATTTTTATAGCACTCAATTTACTTTCAAAGACTGTCATTACATCACTCTACTTTGTTCATAAATGTTTCTCCAAAATTTGAATTATACATTATCTCAACCTCTCCCCTAATCAATGTGTTTTCTTAGCAATTCTCAATGTTATTTTGCTCTTTTTTGAGATAAGGTATTAGCAGTATATTCACTTTTTTCTTAAATATTTTTATCCATACGCCAACCCACTTGTGACAGACAAGAAAATGATTTTTTATCATTCTCATAAAAAATTTAAATAGAAAAATTTTACTATATTTGGGATTCTCATTTACGATGCAAAAAGATGTGTTATCACTATAAATTCAATGTTTTGCCTTTAATTCTCGCCACTTGCGAACATTCATATTATGTTCCTCTAAAGTTCGAGAAAAAACATGCCCTCCTGAACCATCAGCAACAAAATAAAGTGCATCACTGCTTGGTGGATGTGCCACCGCTTTTAAAGAATCTCGACCTGGATTTGCAATAGCCGTTGGGGGCAAACCATTAATTTTATAAGTATTATATGGTGTTTCCTTCTCAAGATCTGAACGATAAATTGCACGACCGGATGGTTTTCCTTTTCCTCCGAAGAGACCATAAATTACTGTTGGATCCGATTGAAGACGCATATGCTTTGTAAGGCGGTTATAAAATACCGCAGCAACCATTGGTCTTTCTGCTGCAATTCCCGTTTCTTTCTCAACAATTGAGGCTAATATAACAAATTCATCAATTGATTTAATGGGTAAATCAGGTGAACGCGTAGCCCATATAGCATGAATTAATTTTGTCTGTCCTTCACGCAACCTGTTTACAATCTCTTTACGCGTTGTTCCCCGAATAAAACGAACAGTATCCGTCATTAAATAACCTTCTGGAGGCAAAATTTTTGGAAGGTCTCCAATCAAAATTTCATTCGCAGCTAATCGATCGAAAACTTGCTGAACCGTTAAACCTTCAGGTACTGTAAATGTATACTCTATAGATTTTCCTTTCACAAGAATATCCATAATATCCTGCATCGAAGCATGAGCTGGAATTAAATATTCACCAGCCTTCAGATGCGTTGTTTTTTGGTGATAACCAACCCCATAAACAAAAATATCTGATGATCGAATGAAACCACGTTTTTCTAGCAATGAAGCAATTTCACGAATTCCGGTACCAGGATGGATAAGAACAATTTGTTCTTCCTCAATTTTTCCCTTTTCTTCAAAAATACTTTTTCCAATATAAAGAGGAATACTTATGGCAAAAAGAATAATCACAATCAGCATAAGAAAAAAATGACCGAGAATGACCAACGGATTACGGACGATAGATGATTTCTTTCGTTTTTTATGTATTAACATGTCATAACTATCTGCTAAATGATTCGAAGAGGAATCACTTACGTCCTTTAATGATTTTCCATTTTTCACATCGGACATAACCCCTCAATAGCGATTAAGGATAATATTATAATTTCTTATTCACCTTATAATAAAGTAGAAAACTCAAAAGCAAAAATTAAATAAAAATACTTATTATCCCCTAAAACGTCGCATCACCAACGATGCATTTGTCCCACCAAATCCAAAAGAATTAGAAAGAATCGTATCAATCTTTCGTTCACGCGGTTTGTGTGGTACAAGATCGATTTTCGTTTCAATCGATGGATTGTCAAGATTAAGTGTCGCTGGGGCTATATTATCCCGTATAGCTAAAATAGAAAAAATAGCCTCAGCAGCACCGGCTGCACCAAGTAAATGCCCGATAGATGATTTCGTTGATGACATAGAAACTTGTGGTGCATAACTCCCTAAAACACGCTCAACAGCCGCTAGCTCTATGGAATCAGCCATCGTAGATGTACCATGAGCATTAATATAATCAAGTTCACTTACATTCACTTGTGCACGCTTAAGAGCAGCTATCATACTACGCTGAGCCCCTTCACCACTTTCTGAAGGCGCTGTAATGTGGTAAGCGTCACCAGATAAACCATAGCCAATAACCTCAGCATAAATACGCGCTCCTCGTTTTTTGGCATGTTCCAGCTCTTCTAAAACAACAACAGCTGCTCCTTCCCCCATCACAAAACCATCACGATCAATATCATAAGGACGTGACGCCCGTTCAGGATCATCATTGCGACAAGTAGAAAGAGCTCTACAAGCTGCAAAACCTGCAAGAGATATCCGATTTATCGGAGATTCAGTCCCCCCTGCCACCATGACATCTGCATCACCAAACATAATCAAACGTGCCGCATCACCAATTGCATGCGCCCCTGTTGAACAAGCCGTTACAACAGAATGATTAGGCCCCCGTAAACCATATTGAATAGACACATAACCAGAAGCAAGATTAATCAAACGACCTGGAATAAAAAAAGGAGAAACACGACGTGGGCCCTTATCACGAAGCGTATAACCAGCTTCAACAATACCCTCAACTCCCCCAATTCCCGAACCAATTAACACGCCTGTACAAATCTGATCTTCATCACTCTTAGGAAACCATTCGGCATCTGCAAGCGCTTGGTTAGCAGCAGCCATTGCATAAACAATAAATGCATCAACTTTACGTTGCTCTTTAGGTTCCATATACAAATCAGCATTATAAGTCCCCTCTGTTCCATCCCCTAAGGGGATACGCGCAGCAATCTGGCATGGCAAATCTGACACATCAAACTCAGTGATACGTCGGACACCACTTCTTCCTTCAAGAAGTCGTTTCCAACTATATTCAGTATTACCAGCTAATGGAGATACCAACCCTAAACCAGTAACAACAACACGTCTCATAACTTCTAACCTTGAACTAAACTTCACCTCTCAAAGCTCTCTTTTCAAAAGAGCTCCGAAGAATATAGGCAAAAGCAATTTATGCCTTTGCCCTTTAGTAATCACGCAGAAGCTTTATCAATGAACTTGACTGCATCGCCAACTGTAAAAATCGTTTCAGCAGCTTCATCTGGAATTTCTACCCCAAACTCTTCTTCAAAAGCCATAACGAGTTCAACCGTATCAAGGCTATCAGCCCCTAGATCATCGATAAAGCTTGCATTTTCTACAACTTTATCAGCATTAACCCCAAGATGTTCCACGATAATTTTCTTAACGCGCTCTACTGTGTCACTCATGTTGAAATCCTCGAATTTATATTTCCTATAATTTGGTTAACTATATCGGTTCATCTAATCAAGCAATAGATGCATTACTTTAAAAGATTTTAGTAATGATTTAAAACATCCTGTGGATATCCCCTACAAAATGAACCAATCTGACATTCCGACATCAATTGATCAACGACCATATTAAAGAAATAGATGCATCTATCCATTTCAATCGTTACTATCTAAAATAATACAACTCATAAATCAATGTGGAATAAAATAAATACTCAAATCATTGCCATTCCACCATTGATATGGAGTGTTTGACCTGTCGTATAGGCTGCTTCATCGCTTGCTAAATAAACAGCAGTAGCGGCTATTTCTTGCCCACTTCCCATACGTTTCATCGGAATCGCAGCCATAATGGCTTCTTTTTGCTTTTCATTAAGCTTGTCTGTCATTGCGGATTTAATAAATCCTGGAGCAATACAATTGACAGTGATGTTTCGCGAAGCAATTTCTTGTGCCAATGCTTTAGAAAAACCTATCAAGCCTGCTTTTGCAGCACAATAATTCGTTTGTCCAGGGTTTCCCACAACACCAACAACAGATGTAATGTTAATAACCCTTCCATAACGGCGGCGCATCATAGAATGTATTAATTCACGCGTCAAAAGAGAAGCAGCTGTTAGGTTAACTTCTAAAACATCATCCCAGTCTTTATCTTGCATACGCACAAAAAGACCATCCCTAGTGATTCCCGCATTGTTAACCAAAATATCGACGCCATCCATTTTTCTCTCTGCAACTTCAGCCAATTGTTTAACCGATTGGCGTTCAGAAAGATTAGCGGGAAATACAAAAACATTCTGCCCTAATTCTGCCGCCACTTCTCTGAGCTTTTCTTCACGTGTTCCATGAAGTCCAACAATGGCTCCTTGTGCATGAAAGCAGCGTGCAATTGCCTCACCAATTCCTCCTGATGCCCCCGTTATAAGAGCTTTACGCCCTGTTAATTTAAACATTTTTAAACTCCTTATAGATTAAACGCCAAGCATACCTAGCGCTGATTCTATTTCATCAACTGTTCCAATAGTTACCCCTTTTATATCCTTGTTAATACGACGCGTTAAACCTGTTAATACTTTTCCAGAACCAACTTCAAAAAGCGTATCAACCCCATTAGCCCCGATCCATTCTATTGTTTCACGCCACCTCACCCTCCCCGTCACTTGTTGGACAAGAAGAGAAGCAATACGTTCTGGATCCTTTTCTGGTGTAACAGAAACATTGGCAATTAAAGGAACAATAGGTTCCATTTTATTAACAGTCAAAAGCGCTTTCTTCATGGCATCAGCAGCAGGCTGCATTAAAGACGAATGAAAAGGTGCAGAAACTGGAAGAAGAAGTGCACGTTTTGCACCTTTTGTTGATGCAATCTCTACCGCTGCCTCAACTGCTTTTGCTTTACCGGAAATAACAATTTGCCCACCACCATTATCATTAGCAATCTGACATAGTCCTTCTCCAGAAACAGTTTCACAAATTTCTTCCACAATGTGCTCTTCTAAACCAATTAATGCAGCCATAGAACCTTCACCAACCGCGACAGCAGCCTGCATAGCATTGCCACGAATACGCAAAAGTCTTGCCGTATCTGTGAGAGTAAATGTACCAGCAGCACAAAGAGCCGAATATTCGCCTAAAGAATGACCAGCAACAAACCTTACCTTTTCTTCTATACGAAGCCCTAATTGTTTCATCACACGAATGACAGCCATAGATACAGCCATTAATGCCGGTTGTGCATTTGTTGTTAACGTTAAAACATCTGCTGGTCCTTCAAAAATGATCTTTGATAATTTCTCACCCAAAGCATCATCAACTTCCTCGAAAACCATCCGTGCGACAATAAATTGCTCTGCAAGCGCTTTCCCCATACCAACAAGTTGACTCCCCTGCCCTGGAAAAATAAAAGCTGCACCCATTTATCAACTCCTAAAACTGTACAATTAAATTATTTTCTTTTGACCTTATTCATCCGCACAAATCAAGATAAAGCCCTTTATTTAAAACGAATACCACACTTAAAATTATATTTTAAAGGCGGAATTTGATATAAAAACTTAGGGAAATAGGGTGCTATAAACTGAATAATACCCAAACTTATGAGACTTCCTAAAAGTGCACCTGCTAAAATATCAAAGGGATAATGTACACCCACAAAGATGCGCGCCCAACAGATTAAGCATAAAAACACTACGGCAAATTTAAAAGTAACTTTGTATCGGTAAAAATAAAAATTAGCTGCATAAGATGCAATGGTCAAGGCATGATTACTAGGAAAAGAAGCTGTTGCACGATGTTGAATAAGCGGTGTCGTCAGCCCTACCACGAATGGGCGAGGATGAAAATAAAAAAGAGAAATGAGATAACCTATGAAAAGAGATGCACAAATACTCATGCAAATGCTTAGCACAACACACCGCTCCCTCTCCCCACCACAAAACCACAACGCACAAAGATGGAGAGGAATAATATAAATTAAAAACTTTGCACAAAAAATACTAAACAAAACTACAATCGACCAAGCTTGATGATTGCCGACAAACATTTCAAAGAGTGTAACATCAATCTGGTTTAAAAAGTCCATTTTTCCCTCCTTTGCCTTTATATTACAGTATTATCTTTTTGTAGAAGAAGGAAATATATCAAGATTTAACAAATCAATTTTTTTATGTGCATAAACTTGCTATTTTAAAAGATAACCTGTAGATATGAAATATTCGTTGCCGGCACTTTAGCTGGAGGTTGAACGGAGGGCTGTAAAATATCAGTAGGAAATACAATGTTTCCGGCCTCCCGTATCTCCGCTCTGAGATGTCTCGAATTGTAAACGCGTCCTTTCTTCTTTGGATTTCCAAAAAAGACAAGTCGCAGAGGCTTTGCGCTAAAACCGGTGAAATTTAATTGAAGAAAGGCAAAACAATGGCTCTTTATGAACATATGTTCCTTGCCCGACAAGACATTGCACCGCAGCAAGTTGATGAACTTTTGAGTCTCTACAAAGGTGTCATTGAAGCGCATGGTGGAAAAGTTGGGCGTATAGAAAATTGGGGACTTCGTCCTCTTGCTTACCGTATTCGTAAAAACCGTAAAGCTTATTATGTCTTAGTCAATATTGATGCACCAGCTTCAGCAATTGCTGAAGTGGAGCGTCAGATGCGCATCAATGAGGATATTTTGCGTTATATGACCATTCGCGTAGAAAAACACGAAAAAGAAAAATCTGCTATGCTCTCACACCTTGATCGCAATAGTCACATTGGACATGATGAAGAGCGTCCTCGTTTTCCACGTCGTCAACGTGAAAATACTATAGAAGGGGTAGAATAATGACTGATACTAATCAAAACTCTGCACGTCGCCCCTTTCATCGTCGTCGTAAAACGTGTCCTTTTTCAGGGACCAATGCTCCCAAAATTGATTATAAAGACATCAAGTTGTTACAACGTTATATTTCCGAACGTGGGAAAATTGTTCCTTCACGGATTACTGCTGTTAGTCAGAAAAAACAGCGTGAATTAGCTAATGCTATCAAACGTGCTCGCTTTTTAGGCTTACTTCCGTACGTTATAAAGTAAGCAATCAATACGCTATGCAACTGGAGAGTTTCTCCAGTTGCATTTCTTATATGGTTAAAAAATAGCTTGTTGTATCCTATGTTAAGCTATTAAATGTCAAAGTTGGGGTATTGACACACCTCTAACTGCAGAAAGCAGGACAGCAATAAATGAAAAAAAATCGTACTTATGAGATATTAACCGGTATTTTGGCAGGATTATTTGCTGTTGTGATAGGACTGGCAATCATCAGTGTTGCAAATATCGCGCCCTTTTTTTCTCTTCTTCTTGGCTGCTTTCTTTCATTGCCAATTTTTATTGTTGCGTTCGGTCAAGGAACATTAGCCAGTCTCATCGCCCTCATAAGTGCCACTGTTGTTCTTATCATAACCACTAATACCTATATTGCTCTTGGCTTTATGTTCTTATTTTTCCTTCCTGCTGTCTATGCTTCTTGGCTTCTTGGGCTTGCACGACCAGCGCAAAAAGAAAACGAACTGATATGGTATCCATTATCATCGGTTATTTTTCATTTAACTAATTTTATCGCTCTTATAGCAACTTTCATTGGGCTCTATGTTCAAACACGTCCTTCCACACCCATCGTTGCAAAAAAAATCACCGAAAACATAGCACAAACTCTGCAACAAACACAGTCAATAAAAGAAGCCGATATACGCGCTTTTAGTGAGCTTTTAATGACGCATACAGCAACTTTTACTGCTTTTTCTTTGACTATTTATAGTTTGGTTTTTCTCATTGGTAACCTTTACTTTTCCATGATAGCAGCACAACATATGAAATGGCTGAAAAGACCCCGTGATGATTGGAGCGAAACTCTCCGCCTTCCCATTTCTGGAATTGTTATTTTCATTATTGTTTGCATAGCATCGATGGTTGAGCTGAGCGCTTCTCTTAACTTGAGTACCCGTGTCTTTAGTACTGCATACATTGTCATCATATTAATTAGCGGTCTAGCATATCTTCACAATATTACAAAAGGGGTAAACGGTCGGATTATTATACTTTCTCTTGTTTATATTGCTATTTTAACAGTCGTTTTTACTCCACCTATTGTTTTCATGATGCTTTTGATGGGAATTTGGGCTGCTATTCAATACAATTTTCAATCACGCAAAAAACTCCACTAAATTTATTTGTTCGAAAGGAAAAACTATGGATATTATTTTACTTGAGCGCATTCCTCGTCTTGGTCAGATGGGTGATATTGTCTCAGTTAAAGATGGTTATGCGCGTAATTTTCTCTTGCCTCAAGGTAAAGCTTTACGCGCAAATGAAGCTAATAAAAAACATTTTGAGATACAACGTGCACAACTTGAAGCACGTAATCTTGAACGCAAAAGCGAAGCGCAAAAAATTGCTGAAAAACTTGATGGACAATCATTCATTGTTGTTCGTTCTGCTGGTGAAACAGGACAACTTTATGGTTCTGTGTCAACACGTGATATTGCTGAAATCATAACAGATGAAGGCTTTTCTATTGGAAGAAATCAAATCGAACTTAATCATCCAATAAAAATGATCGGTCTTCACACTATCACTCTTAGCTTACATCCAGAGGTTCAAATTTCTGTGATTATTAATGTTGCGCGTTCTACCAGTGAAGCACAACGCCAAGCAGAAGGTGAAACCCTCACTTCGGCTAAAGAAATATATAATATTCAAGAAGAATTATTAGAAGAAAGTCAGGAAGAATTATTGGCAGAAGAAATTAATGACAACGATATAAACAGTTCTCATCAAGAAGCTTAATTTCTATTTTTTCTTTCTGTTTTATATTTTTTATTCCATTTTAAATATCGATCATAAAATACTCGCACTTTAAAAGTGAGTATTTTATGGCTATCGTACATAAAGAACCTAATTTTTATGAAAGAATTAGAAATATACTATTTAAAGGCATTACATGCCGAGAATGGTAGTATCACTAAGAGGAAATGTCTTTTGTTTTCCAGCATATAAAGTAAAAATAATTTAAAGTTCTACCCTTAAGACTAAAGTTTGTATGAGCGTTAATTTGATTATATCCTCACATGATCTGAAATAATTTCAGTTATAAAAAATAATTCTACTTACACAGATATTGGAATTTTAAGGTTAAGTAACTTAAAAATACTTAAATTTAGAGTAGCAAAACTTCCACTTTAAAATCACATATTATAAAATAAAATAGATAGACGTTATATAAATAATACACAAATGATAAATGAGGAACGAAAAGAGAGTTTTAAAAAATTATATAATTTTAACTTAAAATGAAGGTTTGTAGCTCTATTCTTTTAATTATACGATTTTCAATTTATCGCCTAAAGTAGCTAGACTTAGAATTTTAGTGGAAAAATATTATGGAAGAAACTAACGTTGTTAATGTCAGCTCTTCAAAGAAAGAGGATTCTCCTTCTTTTCGGCAACTTCCGCATAATATTGAAGCTGAACAGGCATTGCTTGGTGCCATCTTTATCAACAATGATTCTCTTGACCGCGTTTCAGATTTTCTAAAACCAGAACATTTTTTTGAACCATTGCATCAAAAAATTTATCATGTTTTATCTCACCTTATTAAAACAGGAAAACGTGTAGATCCAGTTACAATCAAGCCCTATATCCAAATGGAAGAAAAAATTGGAGATATTACTGTATACCAATATGTTGTTCGCTTAGCCACAGAGGCAGTCACTATTATTAACGCTGAAGATTATGGACGCGTCATTTACGATCTTTTTATCCGACGGTCTTTGATTAACCTTGGAACTCAAGTTGTCAATACAGCCTTTGATGCTCCTGTAGAACTCACGCCTACCCAACAAATTGAAACTGTTGAAAATCAGTTATTTGAGCTAGCAGAAAAAGGGAAATATGGAGGTGGATTTGAAAATTTTAATGAGGCTATTAAAAAAGCTATCGATATGGCAAGTGCTGCGAAAAAGCGCTCTTCACAATTATCAGGGATAGCCACCCATATTAAAACACTTGATGAAAAAATGGGAGGATTACAAGCATCTGACTTAATTATCCTTGCGGGCCGCCCTGGTATGGGTAAAACCTCACTGGCTACCAATATTGCCTTTAATATTGCTAATGCTTATAATCGTAATGCCAATATCCAAGAAAATGAAGGCGGCATTGTGGGATTCTTCTCACTTGAGATGTCATCCGAACAGCTTGCAACCCGTATTATTTCTGAACAAACAGAAGTCTCTTCTTCTGATATTCGGCGTGGCAATATTTCAGATGAACAATTTTCAAAAATTATTCGTGCGGTGAACCAACTACAAAAGGCACCACTTTATATTGATCAAACTGGGGGAATATCAATTACGCAATTAGCTGCTCGTGCGCGGCGTCTCAAGCGGCAACATGGTTTAGATATCTTGTTTATTGACTATATCCAACTCATGACAAGCAGTTCAAAGCGTTCATCAGAAAATCGTGTTCAAGAGATTACAGAAATTACCACAGGATTAAAAGCATTAGCGAAAGAACTTAATATTCCTATTATCGCTCTCTCTCAACTTTCACGTCAAGTAGAAAATAGAACAGATAAACGTCCACAGCTCTCAGATTTACGTGAATCTGGTTCAATTGAGCAAGATGCCGATATCGTTCTGTTTGTCTATCGCGAAGAATATTATCTCAAAAATGAAGAACCAAAACTAGGTAGCTTGGAACATACGAAATGGCAAGAAATAATGGATAAAGCTTTTGGAAAAGCTGACGTTATTATTGCAAAACAGCGCCATGGGCCGACAGGAATCGTGCCCCTTGCCTTTCAATCTGATTTCACACGCTTTAGTGATCTGGCCGATAGCAATTACCTTCCAGAGCAAATTGGTTAAATCGACATGGCGCGTAATCGTATTCAATTTATCTGTCAAAATTGCGGAACCATCCATTCCCGTTGGGCAGGAAAATGTAGCGCTTGTGGGGAATGGAATTCCCTTATCGAAGAAACTATAAATAGCGGCATAGGAAGTGGTCCTAAGCAGAATGCTCGTAAAGGACGCATTGTCACACTCACATCTCTTTCTGGAAATATCGAAGATGCTCCACGTATTCATTCTGGTATTGCTGAACTTGATCGTGTTACCGGTGGGGGCTTTGTCCGTGGATCAGCACTCCTTGTTGGAGGTGATCCGGGTATTGGTAAATCAACATTGCTGACACAAACAGCCGCTGCTTTATCACGTAAAGGATATAATGTCATCTATGTTTCAGGTGAAGAGGCTATTGCGCAAATTTGTCTGCGCGCACAAAGGCTTGAAGCTAACAATACAGAAGTGAAACTTGCTGCTGAAACCAATGTTGAAGATATTCTGGCAACCTTAAGCGAACATAAAAACCTTGATATGGTGATTATCGATTCGATTCAAACCCTATGGTCAGATACAGCAGATTCAGCACCTGGCACTGTCACACAAGTACGTATCGGTGCTCAGGCAATGATCCGCTTTGCCAAGAAAACAGGAGCCGCCGTTGTTCTTGTTGGGCATGTTACAAAAGATGGACAAATTGCTGGTCCTCGAGTCGTTGAACATATGGTTGATGGCGTTCTCTATTTTGAGGGTGAAGGAGGACATCATTATCGCATTCTTAGAACTGTAAAAAATCGCTTCGGACCAACAGATGAAATTGGTGTCTTTGAAATGTCTGATAAAGGATTACGCGAAGTGATAAATCCATCTGAATTATTTTTAGGGGAACGTAATGAAAAAGCACCAGGCGCTGCTGTTTTTGCAGGAATGGAAGGGACACGCCCGATACTCGTAGAAATTCAAGCGCTTGTTGCTCCTTCTTCCCTTGGGACACCAAGACGTGCGGTTGTCGGATGGGATGGAAATCGCCTTTCTATGATTCTTGCCGTTTTAGAAGCTCATTGTGGCATTCGTTTTGGACAGCATGATGTCTATCTGAACGTGGCAGGTGGATATCGCATATCAGAACCTGCTGCTGATTTAGCTGTAGCCGCTGCTTTGGTATCTTCTCTTGCCAATATCGCATTGCCAACGGATTATGTATATTTTGGTGAAGTCAGTCTTTCAGGAGCTACCCGCGCTGTTGCACATTCAGCACAGCGCATCAATGAAGCAAAAAAACTCGGCTTTCAAGGAGCCTTTCACCCCACAACAACAACCGAAATGATGAAGTCGCTCAACTTTCAACAAAAAACTTTCTCCGACCTTCCCGAACTCGTTGCTACTCTTACCGTAAGTAAAAAATGATCTGCACCACAGATATGATAATATAGAAAAAACTCTATAAAATACAAAAGATCCTTGCTATAAGAACAAAAAATGGCATAACAAAAAATATATTTGCACACAGACTTAAAAGAACACAACTTTATGTATAAGGAACAAACAAATGATCATAACAATCCTTGATGGAATTGTCGTAGTAATCATCCTGTTGTCCGCTTTTCTTGCTATGCTTCGAGGATTTTCACGTGAAGTGTTATCGTTGATTTCTTGGGCAGTTGCAGCTGTTACGACACTGTTTTTATTCAAACCTGTCTTACCTTTCTTTGAACAATATCTCTCTAATAAAATGATTGCATTGATCACAACATTGGTCACAATTTTTATTATTGTTCTCATTATTACTTCAATTATTACAATGAAGATCTCTGATTTTATTATTGATAGTCGAATTGGTATCCTTGACCGTGCTATTGGTTTTATTTTTGGAGCACTTCGTGGTTTACTTATCATGGTCATCGGTATGTTACTGCTTAATGCACTGATTAAACCCGAGCTTCAAGCGAATTGGTTAAAAAATGCAAAAACAAGGCCTATTTTAGATTCATTGGGACAAAAAGTTTGGGAAATACTCCCCAAAGATATTGGATCTGTTCTCGAAAAGACGGAAAATTTGTTTAAAGACAGCAATAAACATATGTATGAGCAACACTCTCATGAAAAGATAATTTTCAAAAAATAGAGAATAGTTTTTCATGAGGAAAGAGAACTAAATGATGTAAAATGTGATATTAATGATTCCTCCATATCACAACTGAAAGAATATGATGATAAAAAGCGATGTTTTCTGTCAAGAATTTTCATTAGATGATGATACCCTTCATGAAGAATGTGGAGTTTTTGGTATTCTTGGGCATGAAGATGCCGCAACATTAACAGCTCTTGGACTCCACGCACTTCAGCATCGTGGGCAAGAAGCAGCTGGGATTGTTTCTTACCATAATAAAATATTTCATCAAGAAAAGCATTTAGGTCTTGTTGGCGATCACTATACAAACCCTGCAACACTTGCGCGCTTACCAGGAAATCGTGCTATTGGACATACCCGTTATTCAACAACTGGAGAAGTGGCATTACGCAATGTTCAACCCCTTTTTGCTGAATTGAAAGTTGGAGGTATTGCTATTGCGCATAATGGTAATCTTACCAATGGTCTCACATTACGCCGTGAACTCATCGCTTCTGGTGCTATCTGTCAATCAACGTCAGATTCAGAAGTTTTTCTCCATCTTATCGCCCGCTCACGTTATGAATCGTCCTCTGATCGTTTTGTTGATGCGATTCGGCAAGTAGAAGGTGGGTATGCTATGTTAGCGCTCACACGTACAAAGCTTATTGCGGCACGCGATCCAACAGGAATTAGACCTCTCGTGATGGGGGAACTTGATGGTAAGCCTATCTTTTGTTCTGAAACTTGTGCTCTTGATATTATTGGAGCAAAATATGTCCGTGATGTTAAAAATGGAGAAATCATCATATGTGAAATACAAAAAAATGGGGAAATTACGAAAAAAATTATAAAACCAGAAAATACAAAACCAGAAAAACTTTGCTTGTTTGAATATGTTTATTTTGCTCGTCCGGACTCAATCGTTGGAGGACGTAGTGTTTATACAACACGCAAAAATATGGGAATCCGTTTAGCACAGGAAGCCCCTTGTGAGGGTGATGTTGTGGTTCCTGTTCCTGATGGAGGAACGCCTGCTGCAATTGGCTATGCACAAGAAATTGGAATTCCCTTCGAGCTTGGTATTATTCGTAATCACTATGTTGGCCGCACTTTTATCGAACCAACACAACAAATTCGCGCTTTTGGCGTCAAGTTAAAACATTCGGCAAACCGTCCTGTGATTGAAGGAAAACGTGTTATTCTGGTTGATGACTCTATTGTGCGTGGAACAACATCCCTTAAAATTGTACGAATGCTTCGCGATGCAGGAGCAAAAGAAGTTCATATGCGCATTTCTAGCCCTATGATTTTTTATCCTGACTTTTATGGTATTGATACACCTAAAGCTGAAAACCTTTTAGCAAATCAATATCCAGATTTAAAATCTATGTGTGATTTTATTGGAGCGGATTCATTAGAATTTCTTTCAACGGATGGATTATATCTTGCTGTAGCAGGGGAAAAACGGAATAACGCCGATCCACAATTTACTGACCATTATTTTACTGGATATTATCCTACGCATCTGGTTGATCAAGAAAATCTCTCCAAAATTCATCAATCATCTGTTCTTAAAACAAGAGATTAATGATGACAAAACGTGACTTTAGTCTCCATGGGCGTGTTGCACTTGTTACTGGCGCATCAAGAGGGATTGGCTATTATTTGGCACTCGAGCTTGCTGCACGCGGCGCTCATATTATTGCTCTTGCACGAACAGTCAGTGGACTTACTGAATTAGATAATCAAATCCGAGAAAAAGGAGCTCACGCAACCCTTGTTCCCCTTGACTTGCATCATATGGAAAACATCGATACCCTTGCTATCTCAATTGCCAAACGCTGGAAAAAACTTGATATTATCGTTGCAAACGCAGGAATTCTTGGAACACTCTCACCAATAGCGCATATAGAAAACACGGTATTTGAAGATGTTTTTCAAATAAATCTTTTCAGCCAATGGCGCTTAATGAAAGCCGTTGAGCCTTTATTACGTGAATCTGATGCTGGACGAGCCATCCTGTTATCCTCAAGCGTTGCGCATGCTGCGCGCCCATTCTGGGGAGCTTATGCAGCCTCTAAAGCGGCTTTAGAGGTGATTGCCCGCTGTTGGGCAGAAGAACTCAAACAAACCCCTATTAAGATTAATTGTGTCAACCCTGGTGCCACACGCACTGCCATGCGCGCTGAAGCTATGCCCGGTGAAGATCCACAAACTCTTCCTTCACCACAAGAGGTTGCAAAAAAGATAGTCCATTTGTTATCACCTGATTTAAAGGAAACTGGAAAACTCTTTAATGTCCATAAAAATCGGTTTGTAGATTATCATGTACCTGATTGATCATCATATGAGAAGTAAATCGTTTGACTCTCTCTTTTTCCTGTGCTTTTCGACAGAAGAATGAAGCACTTTATAATTCTTGGATAGCTTTAGCATCAGCCTTTTTCTCTTCTAAAGTAGCACGTTTATTATAAGCGATAAAACTACAAGGGAGAAAAATCATATAGCTAACAGCTGTAATCAATAAAGTTTCCCATGTGTAAGTCGCAAGAAAACCGACATAAATAACAATGACCAACATGCACGGTATAACGATATCGCGCCTTAAATTTTGATCAATTGTTTTTGCATTCCATACCGGTAAACGACTAATCAAAAGAAAAGCAATAATTACAGTATAAAGACTAAAAAATAATGCCCACCCCCAATTAGGGACCAAACCAAGAGTGCCTAAATAGGTAGGCAATAAAAGTAATAATGCTCCTGCTGGTGCTGGAACACCAACAAAATAACTTCTCTGCCACTTAGGTATATTGGGGTTATCTAACATCACATTAAAACGTGCTAATCGCAAACAACAAGCAACACAATAAACAAGGGCAGCAACCCACCCAATATGATTCGCTTGATTCAAGATAAAAGAATAAACAATGAGTGCAGGGGTAACACCAAAATTTATAACATCAGCAAGAGAATCCATCTGTGCCCCAAAAGATGAACTACCATCTATTAAACGGGCAATGCGACCATCAGCACCATCTAAAACTGCGGCCAAAAGCACCATTAAAATAGCAGCTTCATAGCGATGTTCAAAAGCCAAACGAATGCTGCTCATCCCTGCACAAATTGCTAAAATAGTAATGATATTGGGAATAACATACCGCATTGATGTAGGTGAACGCCGCCGATTTGCAACATCATCATGCTGCCCCTCAGGATTGAATGAAGAAAATGGCGAAAAATTTTTCATTGTGAGTCCTAATCGTATCTGAAGTCCGTTGTGGCACTCTTATCATCAAAAGAACCCAAAACTGTTTCTCCAGCAATTGCTGTCTGTCCAACTGCAACACGCAATTTCATTTCAGTTGGTATATAAACATCAAGGCGAGAACCAAAACGAATCAATCCAAATCGCTCACCAGTCATAACGGCATCGTTTTCTTTTGACCAGCAAACAATCCGGCGCGCAACCATTCCCGCTATTTGTACGACACCAATTTTACCATGTTTGCTATCAATTACCACCCCATTACGCTCATTAAACTGACTAGCTTTATCAAAGTCAGCATTGGTAAATCGACCTGGATGATAAACGATAGACTCTACTGTACCACTGATAGGAATACGATTAATATGGCATGAAAAAACATCCATAAAAATGGAAATACGGATCATTTCATCTTTCCCTAATCTTAATTCTTCAGGTGGAACACATGATTCCACAAATGAAATACGCCCATCTGCAGGCGACATAACCCAATTTGAATTCAAAGGGATCACACGATCTGGATCACGGAAAAAGTATACACACCACACCGTGAGAACGAGACCAAACCAAAACAACGGACTCCATATCCAACCAAGAATGAGCGAAATAACAAAAAACGCTACAATAAAAGGATAACCTTCTTTATGAACCGTTACAAAGCTATTATGGAAAGATTGCAGAATACTCATATAATTTCCTATTCATCGTAAACTTAAACAAGCAACAAAGCTTTTTGTTCCTCTTGTGTCTTTTTATGTATTTAATCAATCACTCCATATAAAGATATAGATTACATTTTGCTCTATTTATTTTTTACGATTAACAACACTCGTCTCATCTTCTTCACGCATTTTACGTAATTTTTCTTCTGCTTGCGATGCTTCAAGCTGCTTATTCCACATTGAAGCATAGAGACCTTTCTTGCGTAAAAGCTCTGTATGCGTCCCATTTTCAATAATACGACCACTTTTAAGAACTAAAATTTCATCCGCATTGATAACAGTAGAAAGACGGTGCGCAATAATCAATGTTGTACGTCCACGGCTTACAATATCCAATGCTTGTTGAATTTCCTGTTCCGTCGCCGTATCAAGAGCCGCCGTTGCTTCATCTAGAATAAGAAGTGGAGGAGCTTTTAAAAGTGTCCGTGCAATAGCCACGCGTTGTTTTTCACCACCTGATAATTTGAGACCTCGCTCTCCTACCATAGACTGAAAACCTTCCGGTAAAATTTCAATAAATTTTGATATTTGTGCCATTTCAGCAGCTTTGCGCATCTCTTCATCTGTAGCACTTGGACGCCCATAGCAAATATTATAGGCAATTGTATCATTAAATAACACCGTATCTTGTGGGACCATGCCAATCGCTTCACGCAAACTCTTTTGTGTTACGTCACGAATATCCTGCCCATCAATTGTGATAGAGCCTGCATCAACATCATAAAACCGAAAAAGCAACCGAGAAATAGTAGATTTACCGGCACCCGATGGACCGACAATAGCGACTGTTTTTCCTCCAGGAACTTCAAAATCAATATCTCTGAGAATCTGACGTCTCGAATCATAGGAAAACTTTACCTGATGAAAACAAATGGTCCCATCGCTTATCTTTAACGGTTTAGCATCCGATTTATCAACGATCTCTTTCTGAACATCTAAAAGATCAAACATTGCTTCAATATCCGTTAAACCTTGTCGAATATCACGATACATTGAACCAATAAAATTTAGTGGAATGGAAAGTTGCATTAAAAGCGCATTAATAAAAACAAAATCTCCTAAAGTTTGTGTCTTATAAAAAACTTCATAAGCTGACATCAGCATCATGATCGTCATTCCAATACCAAAGATAAGAGTCTGACCAAAATTAAGCCAGCTTAAAGATGTCCAAATCTTTGTTGCGGCTTTTTCATAACCTACCATAGAAGCATCAAATCGATCGGCTTCTAGAGTTTCATTACCAAAATATTTGACCGTTTCAAAATTCAAAAGAGAATCAACAGCGCGAGTATTCGCCTCAGTATCCGCTGTATTCATTTTTTGTCGAATGCGAATACGCCAATCACTCGCCTTAATGGTAAACAAAATATATAATCCAACCGTTACAACAACAATGAGAAGATAATGCCACCCATAACTTATATAAAATACCAGTGCCGTTAATATAAATTCTAAAACTGTTGGTACTGTACTAAGAATTGAAAATCTTACGATCGCTTCGATTCCTTTTGTTCCACGCTCAATCACACGAGAAAGCCCACCTGTTCGGCGTTCCAAATGAAATCGCAAAGATAACTCATGCATATGTACAAAGGTTTTATAAGCTAATTGACGAACAGCGTATTGACCAACAGTGGCAAACAGGGAATCGCGTAATTGATTTAATCCAGCCTGCATAATACGCGCGACATTGTATGCCAAAACAAGCATGATGGGAATAATCCAACTGGATGGGAACCATTCAGGTAGCTGAAAGCTTGAATCAAGCACATTCGTAGAATATTTAAATAAATACGGTACAGATATGAGAACGAGCTTAGCCAAAACAAGATAAAATATTGCCCATAGCACACGCATTTTTAGATCACGCCGCCCTACCGGCCACATATAGGGCCATAAATTGTAAAGTGTGTGCAGAGTCTTCCCTGTATCTGATGATACAGTTTTTGTCATTTCATTGCGTTTCATAAAGTCCTTACTTCTCTATCATCCGCACAAACAGGCAAAATACCCTCTGTGGTTATTTATAGATTCATCTCTTCATTATGGCTTCCAATAAGCTATACCTACCCGTTTTTTGAAGTTAGACTGTTTTTGAAAAAGGAACAAGAAATAATCCACTATACAATTTATTATTTTGATCTGTATTTTCATACCACTCTGCTGCAAATAAATTTTCAACTTTTACATGTTTTTTTTTCAATTCTGCCTGAAGCCATTTTTTTGTTTTACCAATCTCTTTCAGCCCCTTATCAAGAATTTCACCATTTTGTATTAAAATGATAGACTTCTTTCCTTCTTCCTTTTTAATAACGGAACAATCGCCATTGGTTTCTAAACGAACGAAAGCAGCTTCATGTAAACTACAGCCTTTAATGCGCAACATTGTAATCAGATCATTCACACTGATACCTAATTTTTTAATCTTATCCACTTGAAATACTCCATCTAAAACCAATGCAATATGTCGTCCTGCAATAAGACGACGAAAAAAAACTGAATAGCGCATCAGAAAATTAAGAGATGTGACTAAAGTCTGCCAAATAAATAAGACAATCAACAATTGAATACTGCTAACATCCGGACTATAAATAACGCCTCCAATAATACTTCCCATGACAAAATTACTTACCAAATCAACTGGCGTCATTTGACTAAGACTACCACGACCTGTGGTTCTTAAAATCAAGAGGAAAGCGATAAGTCCTACAACTAGTTTTAGTGCAACATACCCATAATGATATAAAAATTCCATCATATTCTCCTTTTTTATGGAGCTGCTGGAATAGAGACATTAGTGTCGCTTTAGTGTCGCTTTATTTCCCACACAGTTATGCGCTCACCACTCTGCGGATCCTTACTGTCTTTTAAAAGAACCCCCTTGGCTGCAAGCTCATCACGAATTGTATCCGCAGCTTCCCACTCTTTATTATGGATAAGTCTTAGTCTTTCGGCAATGCGCTGATCAATAAATTTTGTATCAAGGAAAGTTTTTCTCGTAAATAATGGGCAATCTATTTCTTTAATCCATTCTTGTCTTAACAGTCCTAATAAATTCATCCCATTCAGAAGAGCCAAAGCATTTCCTTCTTTATAAAATTTTCGCAAAAGAGTCAGTGCTTTTGGAGTATTAAGATCATCACTAAGTGCATCTATCAAAGTATCATCAATTGCTTCATTGTTTTTCATCTCACTCTTTTTGCTGCGAAGCCATTCATACCAACGATACAGTTCGCTGCTCGATTGTATTAAACGCTGTGCTGTCCAATTTAATGGTTCACGATAATGCGTTTGCAACATCGAAAAACGCGCAGACAAACCAGCCCAATTTTGCTTCATTTCATCGGTTAAAATACCATTAAACTCCCCCAAATTATTCTCTAAAACAGAACGAATAGTTATGAAATTGCCAAAGCTTTTCGACATCTTTTTGCCTTCAACTTGTAAAAAACCATTATGCATCCAAAAATTAGCCATTCGCTCCGTCCCAAAAGCTGAACAACTTTGTGCAATCTCATTTTCATGATGAGGAAAAATTAAATCAATTCCACCACCATGGATATCAAAAACATTGGCGGTCGGATCATCACAGGTTAAACCACCGCCATAGGGCGCTAATAACTTTGCCATTGACATTGCAGAACATTCAATATGCCAACCTGGACGACCTAAAACAGGAATTCCGCCCGGTGATTTCCAACCTGGTTCTCCTTCCACAGAAGGCTTCCACAAAACAAAATCCATCTCTTCCCTTTTATAAGCAGCAACATCGATACGCGCCCCCGCCCTCATTTCATCTAAAGAACGATTTGCAAATGCCCCATAATGGGGAGGATTTTTTATGCTACTTACAGAAAATAATATATGATTTTCCGCTTCATAAGCGTGCCCCTTTTCAAGCAACCTTTCAATTAAAGAGCGCATCTCCTCTAAATGCTCAGTGGCGCGTGGCTGACTGGTTGGCAACAGACAACCAAGTGCTATGGTATCTTGCTGAAACTGAGAATATGTACGTTCTGTTAAGTGACGAATAGCCTCATTCAATGATACGTTTGGATATTCGCTAGCTGCTCGTGCATTAATTTTATCATCGACATCTGTAATATTACGTGCATATAGAACATGCTCATTGCCATAAACATGACGCAATAAGCGAAATAAAATATCAAAAACAATAACAGGACGTGCATTTCCTATATGCGCATAATCATAAATTGTCGGTCCACAAACATAAAGGCGTACTCTTGTCGCATCTATTGGTGTAAATTTTTCTTTTTTACGTGTTAGCGTATTATAAAATCGCAACTCTTTCATTTATTGACTCCATGGACGATATTATGCACCGATCCTTTTAGATGTATCTTATCTCAAATCATTGTATTACGCGGTTTAAGCTAAAAACTTGTATCTTATAGTAAATTCTTCTTACCATTTTCCCATTGTATTTACGGCTGTATCCATCGTTTATCATAAAAACAATCTATTTTATTTGATTGGACAAAAGCGTTCTATCATTAGAGATGCTTTCTCTCCTTAAAGAAAATGAGCTTAGAAAAAAATCTATAGGCAATACAATATAAATCTATGTGAAAAATAGATAGTTTGCAGAAAGAAAATCTTAAATTTTTAACCACACAAAGCTTCGTCAGTATTTTCAATATTCCACAATGGGTTCCTTACTGCCTCTTACGCCCTATATTTTATAATCAATAATTGAGAATAATGTAGCAATTAACTTTATTTTTTTACACCGTTCTCATGACAAAATTATTTTATCTTTACAGAGTTTTATTCAAAGAAAGCAATAAAAATAATGCGGTATAGATTGATGAACATCATTATTTTAATATTTCTTGTCATTTCAATGCCAACCTTTGCACAACAATCTCCACCTTATGAAAAAAAATTACTCCGACTAGCAGAAATTTTGGGATCATTGCATTCTCTCCAAAATCTTTGCGAGCCTCCAACAAACCAATGGTATGACTATATGAATGCACTGATTGAAGCAGAACGCCCCATTCCACAAAGACGTGCTTATTTTTATGAAGCGTTTAATGAAGCGTATCGTGCTTTCTCAGAAAATTATCATCATTGTACACAAGCAGCCATTGAAGCCAACCAAAGATACATTGAGGAAGGAAGAATTTTATCTGAAAACCTCCTCATGCATTATAAATAATTAATCTATACAAAAAGTAGCTCTCTCAATCTTAGCGATATCAATGATACTCCTTTCACAAATGCGGGGAGCAATAAACCAGCTCTGAAAATAGAGAGACGTTTAAAGAATAATGTCTTGATACGCTTTTATTCATATGCGCCTTTTTCCCCATACAAAACTGTTCTTTGGCTTCCTCCCCACACTTTAACGGACAAAGATTTTTAACTAAATTTGCTCTGTAAATAATCTAGGTTCTTGTTGAACAAGGTTTCTCTTGGCTTCTAACACATGTAATTTGCTGCATAGTTTCTACAAACAAGCCTAAGAATACTCACCTCGCATTAAAAAAACACTTATGTACCAAAGAGGCTGACATACCCTATATCACCACTCTAAAAGATGGTATTTTACGGCATACTTATAATTTTAATTTGTTTACACCAAAGTTTCCATAAATTTAACAGGCTCTCCTTGTGAAGGTGTAACAATTTCACCTTCCCACATAACGCGCATACCACGGATAATAGTCCCAACAGGCCAACCTTTAACTTTTTGACCATCATAAGGTGTCCAACCGGCGCGAGAACCAATTAAGCTATTCGTAATAATTTCCTCTCGCTTAAGATCAACAATGGTTAAATCAGCATCAAACCCAACAGCAATGCGCCCTTTACAACTTATACCAAAAATACGACTAGGGCCATGTGAAGTGAGATCAATAAAACGTTCAAGAGATATTTTTCCTGCATTCACATGTGTCAACATAATTGCTGCTGTTGTTTGCACGCCTGTCATACCTGAAGGTGAAGAGGGATAAGGTTGAAGTTTTTCTTCAAGAGTATGAGGCGCATGATCTGAACCTAAGACATCAATAATTCCTTGTTGAACACCGTACCAAAGAGCGTCACGGTGGCGCGGCTCACGAATAGGCGGATTCATCTGAATTAATGTACCAAACTTCTTATAATCATCAGCCGTGAGTGTCAAATGATGTTGTGTCACTTCAATTGTTGCAACATCCTTATGTTTTTTTAGAAAATCAATTTCTTCTTCTGTCGAAAGATGTAACACATGAATCCGAGCCTTCGTCTCATGAGCAATTTTTACCAAACGCTGCGTACATTTTAATGCCGCAACTTCATCACGCCAAATCGGATGTGACGATGCATCCCCTTCAATACGCAATATTTTACGCTCTTTGAGCCTCGCCTCATCTTCAGAATGAAAAGCCGCACGACGGCGTGTATTCTTCAAAATAAGGCGTACACTTTCATCATCATCAACCAAAAGATCACCGGTAGAGGACCCCATAAAGACTTTAATTCCAGCCGCACCAGGAAGTCTTTCTAATTCAGATAGTTCATGAGCATTTTCACGCGTTCCTCCAACCCAAAATGCAAAATCACAATGCATTCGATGAAATGCGCGTTGAACCTTATCGCTTAATGTTTCTTCTGATGTTGTCAATGGATTGGTATTAGGCATTTCAAAAACTGCCGTAACCCCCCCTAACACAGCAGAATACGAGCCACTTTCCAAATCCTCCTTATATTCATTTCCTGGCTCACGAAAATGCACTTGGCTATCAATAATTCCTGGTAAAATATGAAGCCCCGTACAATCAATGACCTCACTAGCCGATGCACATGTAAGGTCGCCTATTTCAGCAATACGACCATTTGTAATACCAATATCACGCTTGCTTCTTCCATCATGATTCACAAGTGTTGCACCTTTAAAAATTGTATCAAATGTTTTAAACATAACCACGCTCCTTACATATTGCTCACTTATCGATTATGTAACTTTGAGCAGAAAGGCAAGAACCATGATTGAAAAACAAAATGCCATTTGCTTAAAAAACCGCGGACTTATTCAAATTACAGGCGAAGAAGCAACAGATTTTCTACAATCCCTGATCACGACAGATGTAAAAAAAATCAGTCCACAGGAACTTTTCCCTGGAGCCCTTTTATCCCCACAAGGAAAGGTTCTTGCTGATTTTCTTATCGGAAAAAAAGAAGATGGTTACCTGATTGATATCAGGATGCCTTTAGCTGATACGCTCCATAAGCGTCTGTTGCTCTATAAGCTGCGCAAAAAAGTAGAAATTACACAACCATTCCAAGAGCTTGTTACAGTTTCTTTGAATAATGAATCAGATGCTTTAAATTTTGATTCAAGTTTTGTTGATAAACGCTTCCCACAAAAAGAAAAAATAATACGAATCTATGGCAAAAAACCTTTTTTAACTTCAGAATATCATGACACATGGAATCAATTGCGTATCCGTTATGCAATTGCGGAAAGTGATCAAGACTATGAAATTGGCAAAGTCTTTCCTCATGATATTAATTACGATCAAATCAATGGACTTGCATTCAATAAAGGATGTTATATTGGACAAGAAATTGTTTCACGAATGCACCACCGCCGTGCAGCACGTCGCCGTATTTTTATTGTAAAAGGCCAGTGTAAATTAATCCCTCAATCTAGCATTGAAGCAGGAACAAAAGTGCTTGGCTACTTGGGAACATGTGTAGAAAATGAGGCTCTTGCTTTAATGCGTATTGACCACGTCAAAGATGCTATGGATCATAACATCCCCTTTACTGTAAAAAACATTCCTGTCACTATAAGCATTGCTGAAAATATGAATTTTACCTTTCCTGAAAATACTATAGAAAACACTCATGGCTAAAGCTGAATTATTAAAAAATGGAGAAGCCCGCGCTTGGCAAAGAATGCTCTCTGGAAGGCGACTTGATCTTCTCAACCCTTCTCCTTTTGATGTTGAAATTGAAGATATTGCCCATGGACTTGCTCGCGTAGCACGTTGGAACGGTCAAACACGAGGAGAGCATGCCTATTCTGTTGCACAACATTCACTTTTGGTTGAACAAATATTTCAAAAACTTTTTCCACAATCGGGAAGCAACGAATGTCTTTATGCCCTTCTTCATGATGCTCCAGAATATGTCATCGGCGATATGATTTCCCCTTTTAAAGCTGTTATAGGAAAACAATATGAACGCGTTGAAAAGCGCATCCAAGATGCTATCCACATGCGCTTTTCTCTTCCCGTTGATCTTTCTCAAAAACTTTTAAAAAAAATTAAACAAGCCGACCGTATCGCTGCCTATTATGAAGCGATTACGCTTGCTGGATTTAATACAGAAGAAGCCCTTCACTATTTTGGCTCTCCCAATAATATTTTACCCGATGATCTGAATTTATCCCCCTATTCTACCCAACACATTGAAAACGCATTTTTAACGCGCTTTAATGACTTGGATGTCCAAAGATTATAGCCCTTTCGCATTGTTGATTCCTTGTCATTACAGAATCATCACACTGACTTATAATAATAATTCATTGTTTTTTCATTTTGAATGAGAGCTCCTAATATCGTAAGCTTCACTCATTTCAAATCTGTTTATATTGAATCAATCAAAATCATTCTCTTGCACACCACAAGCGGGTCTGGCGTGTGGGTAAAATTTTTTAAAGAAAGAGTTAAAATGCTTCTTATGACCATCTCAAGTGCTAAGCGCTGTCGCAGCATTGAAAATTGGCAAAGTGTGTGATGATGCCGGCTTGCTCTCTTATGAAGCGTAAAGACGGGAGTACTCTATAAATTTTATACACTTCATAAGGGACTTACCACTATACTATTCACGAACGCCGTCGCGAAATAGGTTGGGTACCTTAAGAAAGCTTTCTTTAAAAAAGCATGTGAATTAGCGACCCAATGGCGTTCTGTTTTGCATGAGAGGCGTGACTTCATTAAAGAAATGGAAAAAATCACAGTTCAAATTGCATACAAAATATATTAAAAATGCACATTCATTATCAAAATAACAAATGTTCTCTTGTCAAACCTTTCATCTTAAACTGAAGTTTATTTTAGTTTATAAACTTCATTATCCGCTGGGAAAGCACGAGATGTGACATCCTCTGCATAATTCTTTATTGCAGTTTCCATGGCTTGTTCAAGGTCTCCATAACGGCGTACAAATTTTGGCACATGAGAACCATAGCCCAACATATCTTCCATAACCAATACTTGCCCATCACATTGATTGGACGCCCCTATACCGATCGTAGGGATAGAAAGCTTATCTGTCAGTTTCACCGCTAAAGGTTCAACCATTGCTTCTAAAACAACAGCAAAAGCACCTGCCTCTTCAATCGCTGCTCCATCTGCTTCAATTCTTTGCCAATCATTCTCCTTGCGTCCTTGTGTTTTAAAACCACCAAAACGATTCATTGCTTGGGGTGTAAGACCGATATGCCCCATCACTGGAATGCCACGTTTACACAAAAAATCTACTGTTTCGGCTATATAAACGCCCCCTTCAAGCTTAACTGCACCACACCCCGTTTGTGCAAGAATGCGCGATGCATTTAAAAAAGCTTGCTCTGGACTTTCCTCATAAGAACCAAAAGGCATATCAATAACAACAAGAGCTTTTTGAGATCCACGCACCACGGCTTTCCCGTGTGAAATCATCATATCTAAATTAACAGGAAGCGTTGTCTCAAACCCATACACAACCATCCCAACGCTATCACCAACCAAAAGGATATCGCAATATGGATCAGCAATCCGCGCAGTATAAGCTTGATAAGCTGTTAAAGAAACAATTGGCTGTTGTCCCTTTCGTGCACGTATTTCGGAAGATGTTATACGCTTTACGGTTTTATGTACACTCATTTTCCACCCTTCTCTTGCAATATATATTGATCAATCAGCCTTATCTCACCAAAGCGGACAGTAAGAAGTAAAACTGCTGGTTTATTCAATGTTCCTTTAACCACGCATAAAGTTTCCATATCCCGTAAATCTATCGCTTCAATGATTGCACGCGTTTCTTGTTGTAAAATATCACGAACAGTTTTGCATAATTTATCAACCGACCGTTCACCTTCATGATAAAGCTTTTCAGCAGCTTTTCCACTTTCAGGAATAATTTTGGCAGCTTTACGATCTTCTAATGTTAAAAGCTGATTGCGTGAAGAACACGCTACACCATCTGACTCCCGTAGAATAGGAACTCCAACGATTTCAATAGGAAAAGCCAAATCTTCAACCATACGCCGAATAATTAAAATTTGTTGAAAATCTTTTTCCCCAAAAAAAGCCTTATCTGGTTGGACAATGTTAAAAAGTTTAGCAACAACGCTTGTTACACCACAAAAATGCCCCGGACGTAATTTTCCCATCAAAATACGTGATAATTTTTTCACTTGTACAATTGTATCATTCCCCAGTGGCCACATTTCATCGACAGAAGGAGCAAAAACACATTCAACACCTGCTTCTTTTAACAAAGCACAATCGCCCTTCAAATCTCTTGGATATTGAGAAAAATCTTCATGAGGTCCAAATTGCTTTGGATTGACAAAAATAGAAACCACTACGCGATCACACATTGCTCTTGCATACTGTACTAATGCAAGATGTCCATCATGCAATGCCCCCATTGTTGGAACAAAACCAATCGAAAAACCTAAACGTCGTTCCTCTGAAGTATATTGGCGGACTTCAGCAATTGTCTTTAAAATTCTCATTTTCCCATTCAATTATCATCAGATCAACCAATTAATGCCTGTACACCAAATTGACGCTCAAACAATTGTATCAAATTTATGCGCACTGACGGCTGCTTTATATCTCGTGGCTCCCAGACATGACGCATAAGAAAAAAACCCGTCAGTATAAAACCATTTATTATGTCACTAAAATCAGCAGGACGAGTCGTTCTTTGTACAAGAAACTGTGGTAGAATGAGAAGCTTTTTTTTCCAAGGTTCCCCTGCTTCTTCACAGACAGCCCGTCCAGATTTTGGTGATACGTAATGAAGCCTTTCCTGACGACCTGTTGCAGCACAACAAGATAAATCAAGACCAAAACCAAGTTCTTCAAGAAGCCGCATTTCAAAACGTACAAGCAATTCTGCATTTACAAATGGTTCATCAAAATTCTGCATAAAAAGGTGTAAAATATCATATAAAATGGGGTGCGGATCACGTTCGGGAAGAAGCCGCAAATGAAAAGCTATCAATTGCAAAGTATAAAGTGCTTCTGGTAGACAGATTAATCGTGCCGCATGTAAATCAAGAGCTTCAAGCCGAAAAAGTCCCAAATGTTCGTCTAAACGAGCCCACCATTCAGCCTCCACAAAATTTCCAGGTTGAAGAAGAGCTGCCATGCGACGCGAGCGCCCCCCTTTTACCACTCCCATATAACGACCATGTTCACGTGTCATAATCTCAAGAATAACACTTGTTTCACCATATTGGCGTGTACCAAGTATAACGGCTTGTTCTTTCCACTTCATTTTACTTTAATTATTTTTAAAAATCTTATTTTAAAAAATCCAATCCCATTTCACGATAACGTTCTGGATCGGTATCCCAATTATCGCGCACTTTCACAAAGAGAAAAAGATGCACCTTTTGATCCATAATTTCCATGAGTTCTTTACGTGCTGCTTGACCAATCGCTTTAATTGTATCTCCTTTTGCTCCTAAGACAATTTTTTTCTGACTCTCACGCTCGACATAAATAACTTGATTAATTTTAACGGAACCATCTGAACGCTCTTCCCAGTTTTCTGTTTCAACCGTTGAGGAATAAGGAAGTTCATCATGAAGACGAAGAAAAAGTTTTTCACGCGTAATTTCAGCAGCAAGATGACGCATAGGCATATCAGAAATTTGATCTTCCGGATAATACCATGGCCCTTCCTGCATCATGTTACTCAACGCATGAAGTAAATCCTTGCAACCAGAACCGTTTAGAGCAGAAATCATAAATGTTTGCGCAAACTTTACACGTTCATTTATTTTAGTGGTTAACGCTAGAAGAGATGATTTAACAACTGTATCAACCTTATTAAGAACAAGAACTTTTTCTTGTTTCATATTGTTTACAATATCTAACATCATATCAACTTCATCCGAAAGACCACTTTGAGCGTCAATTAAAACGAGTAGAACATCAGCGCTCTTAGCCCCTCCCCAAGCAGCAGAGACCATGGCTCGTTCTAAGCGCTTATGGGGACGAAAAACACCCGGTGTATCAACCAACACAATTTGCACATCATCATGAATGACAATACCGCGGATTAAAGTTCGTGTTGTTTGTACCTTATGTGTTACAATTGAAACCTTTGTTCCAACCAATTGATTAACCAATGTCGATTTACCGGCATTAGGCATCCCAATAAGCACAACAAACCCAGAACGCTTTTTCATAACGTCACTCATGATCATTTTTTCCTACTGTTTTCCATACACCCTCTCGTCGCAAAATTTTTTCAGCTGCCATTCTTTCAGCATATCTTTTGGAGCTTCCCTGCCCAATCTCTGAAGCAAACCCAGAAATACTGACCTCTACCATAAAAACAGGATCGTGATCTGGACCTGAACGTTTTATAACCTGATAATGTGGTTGTGCATTGCCTTGGATATGCGCCCATTCCTGTAATTCTGTCTTGGCATCACGTCGACCAGCATCCATTTTCTTTGCCCGACTTTGCCAATATTTTTGAATAAAAGGGCGAACGCTTTCCAATCCTCCATCGAGATATATTACGGCAATCAAAGCTTCCACGACATCTGCATGCATGTTGATAAGTCGACGCCCCTCAAAATTTTTCATCTCAAAACCAACACGGATCATATCAGGAAGTCTCATTTCACGCGCAATATCAGCACATGTCTGTGCATTGACCAGATGATTTAAACGGACTGATAATTCACCTTCACTTGCCTGAGGAAAAAGTTGATACAGCATCTCTGCAATCAAAAGCCCTAAAACCCGATCCCCTAGAAACTCTAGTCGTTCATAATTCCCCTGTTCCGAATCTTGTACACTCGAGTGTGTTAATGCCTTCTTTAACCTCTCTTCATCTTTAAAACGATGCCCCGTCAGCTTGAAAAGCTGATCAATCATGAGACGTTTCATCGTTGTTTCCTTGCTTGATAAGCGGCAAATCATGAACCGTATTTATGAAAGAAAACAAACGTTTCCAACGCACATCAAATGGCCAGCGCCAAATCTGCCAAGCACTTGAACCATTACTGATAGAAAAGAAA
The DNA here is from genome assembly GCF_042195865.1 of Bartonella sp. AP36NXGY. Classification (NCBI taxonomy): domain Bacteria; kingdom Pseudomonadati; phylum Pseudomonadota; class Alphaproteobacteria; order Hyphomicrobiales; family Bartonellaceae; genus Bartonella; species Bartonella sp. AP36NXGY. Next base: position 110,521 of record NZ_JBHIPD010000002.1, read on the forward strand.
ATCACGCTCGCGCGACCAATAAGATTTTCTTCTGGAACATAGCCTACATCTAAACGACTATCATCTGAATTGTCGCGGTTATCTCCCATCATAAAGTAATGTCCTTGAGGAACTTCAAAGACTTCTGTATCATCAACTTTCGGGATGAAAGCTAAATCAAGTGTATCATAACTGACACCGTTAGGCATTGTCTCGCGATAAACCTCAACAGGATAGTTAACCTCTGTTATATCAGAATTATCAATCTCCCCCATAAAGTGACGTGAAACAGCCTCATCATTAATATAAAGGACACTTTGACGGACTTGTATACGATCACCTGGTAGCCCAACAACGCGTTTTATATAATCAATCTTCGGATTACTTGGTAAGCGAAAAACGACCACATCTCCACGTTGAGGTTGAGATGCCCAAATCCGTCCAGAAAAAAGAGGAGGAGAAAAGGGGATGGAAAAACGAGAATACCCATACGCATACTTAGAAACAAACAGATAATCTCCCACCAACAAAGTAGGACGCATTGAACCGGAAGGAATACTAAACGGCTGGAAAAAAAGTGTCCGAATAAACGCTGCTAAAAGCAAAGCCTGTATTAAAACAGAAATAAATTCACGAAGCCCACCTTTTTTTTCTTTTTTATGCACTTTATCTTTTTGGATCATCACCAACTGCCTTCTCATCACAGATATAATTTTTTTCATCATAATATTCAAATAACAAAAGCACAATCTCTCATGCCATCTATCCACGTGGAAGTGCTTCGATAATAATAAATGCCTGTGCCCAAGGAAAATCATCTGTTATACTAAGATGAATAACTGCATCATGATGAGGAGGTAATAACTTTTGAAGTTGTATTTGCGCACGATTTGTTAATTGCATTATTGGTTTACCAGACGGCAAATTAACTACCCCCATGTCTTTCCAATTGATACCACAAGCGATTCCCGTTCCTAAGGCTTTAGCACATGCTTCTTTAGCAGCAAATCTTTTTGCATAGGACGAGGAGCTTTTTTTGAGATTTTCAGATCTATTTCTTTCAATATCCGTAAAAATACGTTGGATAAAACGCTCACCATAACGAACCAACATTTTCTCAATACGTCGTATATCAACCAGATCATTTCCAAGACCAATAATCATAAGATATTACCCGATCTTTCTTAAATTTATTTCTGTTTTAATACAGGCGATGAGCGCTTCTTTAAACGCCTTTTTTTTATAATCTTTTGATATCGCTTTTGTTTAAAACGAACCGTTGCTCTGTAAACACCTATATAAGATAAACCACCAAAAACAATACCTAAAAGAGTTCCCCCTAAAATCATAGGACTCATAATTGTGTCCCATGCGCCTTTAAAGAGGAGAGAGAGATTTGACAATGTCAAACCATTAAATAGAGCACGAATTTGCGAAAGAGAAATCTCTTTGACATCGCTAAAAAGTGATAAACAAAAATACCCTACTTTATAATCAGCCATGACAATCAATAAAAATGTGAGTGGATTAGAAAAAATTGTCCCAATGATTGCGGCAGCAAAGTTTGCACGCAAAAGCCAAGAAAAAAATATTGCCAAAATAATATGCAGCCCAAAGAAAGGGGAACAAGCTAAAAAAACGCCAACAGCAACCCCTAATGCTACTTCATGCGGTGTTGCTGATATACGCAAAATACGTTTATGTATGTAGCAAAATGAGCGAGAAAATGAACGACGTGGCCATAACCAAAGTCGAATACGCGTTACAAAATCTATTGGTTCTCGACGACGAAAAAGCATATGACTCTCAATATACATCTTTTGATGATGAAATAATCTATATCATCCAAATTAATCTTTTTAAGCTTTTGCACAAAAAAAATAGAACGACAATTAAATATTTCGACTGCCTGGTTTAATCGCGGGAAGAACAGAAAGCTCTGCAGGAAGTGCATCACTAGCATAAGAGGTTATCTCGTATTCAGCAAGCGCAATCAATGGAACTCCAACATTGACCTTACCACCAGAACGATCAAGGATACATGCACTGGCCAACACCTCTGCTCCTGCTGCAACAAGCGCTTCAACAGTCTCACGAATGGAAAGACCCGTTGTTACAATATCTTCAACAATAACAACCCGTGCACCCTTCTTGATTTCAAAACGACGCAATTCAAAGATGCCATTTATACGCTCTACCCAAAGAGAAGGAACACCAAGGTGACGTGAAGTTTCATAGGAAGGAATAAGACCGCCAATTGCGGGACCAACAACATAGTCAATTTTTCCCTCGATAGATTTTTTGATTTTTTCAGCCAATCCACGACATAACTTTTCCGTCAAGTCAGCATGCATGAATACTTTCGCTTTTTGCATATAAGTCGCACTATGGCGCCCCGATGTTAAAATAAAATGCCCTTCTAGAATAGCATCTGCTTGTTTAAAAATATCAATGACATCTTGTGTATTCATTGCAAAATCTTTCTTTTTATCCATGAACCCGCCGTACTGTACTTACTGAACCTGCCTTTTTTAACTGAGAAAAAATACGATTCAAATGTTTTAAATCCCACACTTCCAAATCAATCATAATTTCTGTAAAATCTGGTGCTGTACGGATAAAAGATAAATTTTGGATATTGGCATCGTTAGCAGAAATTATTTGTGTAATTTCAGCCAAAGAACCAGGACTATTTACAACTAAAATATTCATCCGTGCAGGAAAACGTTCATTCATTTGGGCATCAATATCCCAGCGGACATCAATCCATCGTTCTGGCTGATCATCATACGCCATCAAAGCTGAAGACTGTATTGGATAAATAACAATCCCAGCTCCTGGCTGCATAATACCAACAATCCGATCTCCAGGTACTGCTCCTTCCGGTGAAAAACGTACGGGTATATCTCCACGGGTTCCTCTAATAGGCAAGGCTTTAGATTGATGATTCTCGACCATTGCATTCTTTTCATTTTCTGGAACTTTAAAAATCATACCTTGAGCATTTTCAATATTAAACCAACCTTCTTCCCCAGGCTTAAAAGATGACTTTTGTACCACACGGTGATCTTGATAATCAGGATAAACCGCTTTAATCACATCAGCGGAAAACAGCTCTCCACGCCCAACAGCAGCCAATACATCCTCTACATCTTTACGTGCTAAACGTGGCAAAACTTTCTTCAAAAGGTCTTTTGAAAATTGCTTTCCCATATATTCAAATGAACGCTCGAGAATACGATATCCTAAACCCGAATATTGTTTACGTACCGCTGCACGACTTGCTCGTCGAATAGCTGAACGTGCTTTACCCGTGACAACAAGAAATTCCCATGCTGCTGGCGGAATTTGAGCGTGTGAGCGAATAATATCAACCTCATCACCATTTTTTAATTTGGTCATTAAAGGCATAATACGACCATTGATTTTTACACCAACACAAGAATCACCGATGTCTGTATGGACGGCATAAGCAAAATCAATAGGCGTAGCTCCTTTAGGAAAAGCAATTAATCGACCTTTCGGCGTAAAACAAAAAACTTGGTCTTGAAAAAGCTCAAGTTTTGTATGTTCTAAAAACTCTTCTGGATTATCTCCATCAGACAAAGATTGTATCGTTTGACGCAACCATGCATAGGCATTCGTTTCACTTGATAACTTCACAGTCGAATAATTGGAACCGTGCTCTTTATATATGGAATGAGCAGCAACCCCATATTCAGCAACTTCATCCATAGCAGCCGTTCTAATTTGCAACTCAACACGTTGTCTTGAAGGACCAACAATTGTTGTATGAATAGAACGATAATCATTTTGCTTTGGTATAGAGATATAATCTTTAAAACGACCAGGAACCATTGGCCATGTCGTATGAATGACACCAAGAGCACGATAACAATCATTCACGGACTCAACAATCACACGAAATCCAAAAATATCCGATAATTGTTCAAAAGATAATGCTTTACTTTCCATTTTGCGAAAAACTGAATAAGATTTTTTCTGACGGCTTTTAACATCTGCTTTAATGCCATGCTCGAAAAAAAGTTTTGTCAATTCATTTTCAATTGTGGAAAGCAAATCACGGTTGTGTTTCAATAATTCAGAAAGTCGATTGGTAATCGTACGATAACCTTCTGGATTTAAATAAAAGAAAGAGAGATCCTCTAATTCCTCACGCATATCCTGCATACCCATACGACCTGCAAGTGGCGCATAGATATCCATCGTCTCCTCAGCAATTCGCCGACGTTTATCATCACGCATAACACCAAGGGTACGCATATTATGAAGACGATCAGCAAGTTTGACTAAAAGAACACGAACATCATCAGAAATAGCAATAAGAAGTTTACGAAGATTTTCTGCTTGTACGGCTTTCTTTGATACAAGATCAAGCTTATTAAGCTTTGTAAGCCCTTCAACCAACTTCCCAATTTCAGAACCAAAAAGCTGATCAATTTCTGCTCGTGTAGCGCTTGTATCTTCAATTGTATCATGCAAAAGAGCAACAGCAATCGTTGCCTCGTCCAACCGCATATCTGTCAAAATAGCAGCAACTTCTAAAGGATGAGAAAAATAAAGATCACCTGACGCACGCTTTTGATGTGCATGCTTTTTCATTGCATAATCATAGGCCCTGTTTAAAAGAGCCTCATCTACGTCAGACTTGTAACGTTGAACACGTCCAACAAGCTCACACTGACGCATCATACGAGCATATCCTTTATCTTTTCACACCTCTAATCTTTATTGAACATGTCCTATCAATAAAAGACAAGAAAAATAATTGCTCCTTACATGACAAGGTATCTTTACTCCTGTAACATAAATTGCTGCAATTAATAATCGTCACTTTTTTCTGGAACAACCAAACCTTCAATACCCGCTAAAAGCTCTTCTTCTGACATATGATCAAATGAAGTACCTTCTTCTTGCGACGACGTATTAAAAACACTTTCAGCTTCACCTGAATGGGTAATAAATTCACTTGCCATTTCTGGCTCATCTACTTCCACATGCTTTTGCAACGAATGAATAAGGTCTTCCTTTAAATCAGCAGGCGACAATGTTTCTTCTGCTATTTCACGCAAAGCAACAACTGGATTTTTATCATTATCACGATCAACCGTAATCTGCGCTCCTTGTGAAATCTGACGCGCCCGATGACCTGCTAAAAGTACCAATTCAAAGCGGTTGTCAACTTTATCAATACAATCTTCTACCGTTACGCGGGCCATTTATGCCTCTTTCTCAAATAAAAAAATTTAATAGCGGATAGAGGAGTATATACAATAATCAAAATAAAACACAAGAAAAACAACACAAACTTTTATATTTTTTGATTAAAGAACTTATTTAAAAAAATTCTTGGAAAATTTATAAAAATGTATAACCTATTCATGCTTGTTATCAAAATTTCTTTTAAAAGCATTCCAATAGATTGACTTCAAACAAAGGGAGGTCTTTCTTGACAAAATACTTGTCTGGAGTCCTTATCCTTTTAAAAGGAATACCTGCTGTTTAAACCCTTTGCAATAACAGCAGCCTTATACATACTTTTTATGATAATATCTTTATCTAAAGAGAAAACTTTTTTCTTTGAACATCATGTGTATCGCACTCTTATTCATCGAATAAATTACTGAAAGATGATCTCTCTTTACACAATAATGAGCAATAAGTTTATATTAAACTTTCTTCTAAAAAAGTTTATTTATATTCATTATAGATTGTTTATCAAAACATAACCCGTCATATACGCTATATAAAGACTCAAAAAAATAGAAAAACGATTGATGCCTAACACCATGAATAGCCAATTAACATCACTTTGCCCAGAACCACCCCAAAATTGCAATTTATGTCCTAGGCTTCATCAATTTATCGCTGGCTGGCGTGTAAAAGAACCAAGTTGGTATAACGCACCGGTGCGCCCATTCTTTCCTTATAAAGGGCCAGATACAACACGCCTTCTTATTGTTGGGCTTGCTCCTGGATTACGCGGAGCAAATCGAACTGGACGTCCATTTACTGGTGATTATGCTGGGCACTTACTTTATTCAACTTTAAAAAAGTTTGGTTTTGCCCAAGGAACCTTTGAAGAAAGAGCAGACGATACTCTTGAACTTATTGATGCAGCAATTGTTAACTCTGTTCGTTGTGTTCCACCAGAAAATAAACCCACCGGTGCAGAAATTAACACGTGCCGCTATTTCTTCTCACCTCTTTTAACAAATCTTCCCAAACTTAAAGCCGTTATTACCTTAGGCACCATTGCGCACTATTCAACGATACGTGCCCTTAATGCAAAAGTTTTATCTCACCCTTTTGGACACGGTGAAATCAATAACATCGGCAGATTACGCATCTTTTCGAGCTATCACTGTTCTCGTTATAATACAAATACTGGGCGCTTGACAGACGCCATGTTTCACCAAATCTTTCAAGCAGCAAAAACATACTTAGATCAATGCTAAAACTGTTTTAAAAAGTGCTATAAATAAAGAATATCGAAATTGCATCCATCATCCATATCTTTTTAAAAGTCTTGCTTTTTCACGTCCCCAATCACGTTTTTTTTCCGTTTCGCGCTTATCATGAAGCTTTTTCCCCCGCGCTAGAGCGATCTCCAACTTAACGCGCCCTCGTTCATTAAAATAAAGTTTGAGAGGAACAAGTGTCATTCCTTCACGAGACGTTGCATTAAAAAAACGTGCCATCTCACGTTTTGAAAGTAATAATTTGCGCAAACGTCGTGGTTCATGATTAAAACGATTAGCCTGCGTATATTCAGGAATATAGCTGTTTACTAACCATAATTCCCCATTCTCAAAACTCGCATAGCTTTCAGCAATATTGGCATGATTAGAACGTAAGGACTTCACTTCCGCTCCCTGAAGGACAAGACCAGCCTCGAGATTATTAAGGATTTCAAAATTAAAACGTGCTTTACGATTGTCAGCAATTATTTTCCGTACGGGCGCGTTCTTTTTTTTATTCATGGCTTTGTCAATATCATTTTATGCTTTTAAAAGACCAGCATGACTGAGGGCTGCATCAATAATCTTCTTTGTTCTTTCTGTTAATGGAACAATAGGAGAACGCACAGTATCACCACAAAATCCTAATTTTGCAGCAGCATATTTAATACCTGCTGGACTAGGTTCAATAAACACAGCACGATTAAGAGGCATCAAGCGATCATTTAATTCTCGTGCTGTTTTATAATCACCACGAAAACAAGCGGCTTGAAGTTCAGCACAAAGCTTTGGAGCAACATTGGAGGAAACTGAAATACACCCCATACCTCCATGTGCATTAAAACCTAACGCCGTACAATCATCACCGGAAAGCTGTACAAAATCTTTTCCACACTTTTCACCTTGTTCACTAACACGCTCAATTCTGCTCGTTGCATCCTTAACACCAATGATATTGTTAAAATCTTGATAAAGGTCTTTCATCGTTTCTACAGCCATATCGATAATAGAACGACCAGGAATATTATAAATTATAATCGGAATAGAAACAGCTTTGGCAATGGAAGAAAAATGCTTGTATAAGCCAGATTGATTTGGTCTATTATAATAGGGAGTGACAACCAAAACTGCATCTGCACCAGCTTTTTGCGCGTATTGTGCAAGCTCTACAGCCTCGCTTGTGCTATTTGATCCCGCTCCAGCAACAACAGGAACACGCTTTGCAACCTGCTCAACACACAATTCTATAATCCGCTTATGTTCTTCATGACTTAACGTTGCTGATTCACCTGTTGTCCCAACAGGGCTTACACCGTTAATCCCTTGTGTGATCTGCCATTCAACAAAATCACAAAACGCCTTCTCATCAATCGCGCCCTTGTTATCAAACGGTGTGATAAGCGCAGTTATAGCTCCCTTGAGCATGATAAACTCCCTATAATGTTTGCTTTTATTTTTTTATAATCGCCTTTTATAAATTTTAAATAGAACATAATCTTGCTCTATCATTGAAGCAAGATGAATTTCAAAAAAAGCCCCCATAAGATGAAAATGTCCCTCCTTAAATGTTGAACATTTCTTTAAAATAAGCCGTCTATATTAACGCGTTTTTCATGCTTGTGTTCTATAAATCCTTAAGTTTTTACAAAAAGCAAGGTCTCAAGGTCTTTTCTCTATGCGTGTATTATCCACCTCTCTTTTCGTATCAACCTTTACTACACTTATACTGGCAATAAGAATTTTATTTTCAAGTGCATACGCGCAAACACCCCTTTTGCAAGGGAAAGTACCAATCCCTTTGGTTCGCCCTACTCCCTTTACCGCAAAAGAAGCTCAAGAATCTCTTCAACAGATACACACTACATCACACAATACTGCTACACTTCAGCAACTGAAAACTGGGCTAGATGCACTAGCAAACAACAATATTGCAAAAACAATAAATCTTCGTAATTCAATGGAAAAACATAGCCTTGATCGTCATATTTTGACATGGGCGCTGGGGGTGTCAAACCAAGCTAATATACCCAGTTCTGAAATATTTAATGCAATCAACAAGCTAAAAGGATGGCCCGGTATAGAAACGATGCAACGCAATGCTGAACGTGCTTTTCTTAACGAAACCAACGTCACACGCGCAATCATCCAAAAATTTTCTCATCACCCGCCCCAAACAGCACAAGGGATGGCTCTCTTCGCTAAAGCACTTATCGCAACGGGACAAACCACTCGTGCTCAACACGTTATTGCGCCATGGTGGCATAAAACACAGCTTAATGCAAAAGAAGAAGTATTTGTTCTTAAAAATGCAAACGCTGCATTAAAACCTATTGATCATTTGAGACGCATGCAGTTTATGCTCTATGCACATCGTTTTGATTCAGCAGCACGCGTTGCAAAATTAGCCCATGCTCAATCTCTTTTTAATGCTTTTGTGGCCGTTGAAAAAAATGATCCTAGAGCTACACAAAAATTAAAAGCTGTAGAGAGATCATGGCAAAAAGATCCTCTTTTTCAGTTTGCTCGAATACGCCATCTTCGACGAACAGAGCAATATGATGCAGCAGCAGCACTCATGATGAAAACATCAAAAGATGCATTCCGCCTTATGAACCCTCATTCATTGTGGAAAGAACAACGCGCCCTTTCTCGTGAAATGCTCGATTTAAACAAACCAAAAATTGCTTATCAACTTGTTGCAATGCACACTGGTATAACATCTGCATTAGCCGTCGATGCTGAGTTTCATGCAGGGTGGTATGCACTACGGTTTCTTCATAACCCTAAATTGGCAATGCAGCATTTTTCACGTATTCCTCAACTCTCTTCTTTACCTTTTTATGCATCACGTGGATATTACTGGATGGGACGAACAGCAGAAACGCTAGAAGAACATCAAAATGCCCAGCAATACTTTCATCGCGCAGCTCATTTTGGTGCAACTTACTATGGTCAATTAGCCGCTGCACGACTCAACCAAAAAAAGCTTAAAGTTTTCTTTCCCAAACCAACAACCGCTGAGCGACAACATTTTAGTGCACGAAAAGCGATCAAAGCAATTCAACGTCTTGAAGCAGCCGGCTATGCTGATTTTGCTAAAATTTTTTATAGAGAGCTCGGAAAAAAAATAGAAAGCCCCGGTGAATTAGCTCTTCTGGCTGTTATGGCAGAAAAAAATGGAGACTATTATACCAGCCTCAAAATTGGAAAAATGGCTGTTTTTCAGGGGAAAAATGTCGGTGCACTCTCTCATCCTCTGGGAGCTATACCAGCTTCTGCTAATATTTCTGTAGAAGAAAAATCGCTTATCTATGCCATTGCACGCCAAGAAAGCGAATTTAATCCAACAGCCATATCAAAAGCAGGTGCACAAGGTATACTCCAATTGCTTCCTACAACAGCAAAAGCACTGGCAAAAAAATACTCAATCGCATGGTCTCCTAAAAAATTTAGCAGTGATGCTCATTATAATGCAACATTAGGTGCTCATTTTCTCAATGAACAATTAGAACGTTTTAATGGATCCTATATACTAACTCTTATTGGCTATAATGCGGGTCCCCGTCGAGTCAATGAATGGATAAAACGTTATGGCGATCCTCGAGGTCAATCTCTCGATAACGTCATTGATTGGATTGAACGTATTCCTTATACAGAAACACGTAATTACGTGATGCGTGTCATGGAAAATTATGGTGTCTACAAAGCAAGACTCACTGGGAAAATAGATATAAAAACCGACTTGCTTTCTGGTCGACGGAAATAATATGCCTTAACTTCCCAAATAGCATTTGAAAGCGTTGATAAGAAGTGTTTTTATTCCTTTTTAAATAGTACCATACCCACTTTCTTAGGACGTATAAGAAAGTAATTTTAATTGATTCAGTATTAATAAATTCGAAATGATGAATTATCATTATAAATCAACAGGTAGTACAAATAATTCATTTCTTCTCAACATAGACGACAATATCATAGAGATTACAAATATAAGAGAAGAGTGAAACAAATAGCTCATCCTTTTACTGTTGCTTATTAGTCAATATTCAAATCTTGTGAAACAGCATCTTTTAAGACTATTTTTCCTGCTTATAACATTTCTATACCAAATAAGAGCACGTTATTATATATATCGTTTGGATTATCTCTGATAACAGAAAGACAGACTCATTGAGTTAGAAAGCCTTAAAGACAAACAATTCTCTTCTGCCCCTTCCCTTTCATTCGGTTCTACGACTTTGAAATATGTCAATATCTTTTAATGATGAAGATGAAACTTTGCTTTTTTTTCTCATTTTTACATATAAGCTCACATCCTTCACACAAAACAGAGCATCCCAAAATAGTATGTTTTTCTTATTTATAATTCCTCTTTTATTTTAATGTTTCTAAGTCCATTTCACAACGGTGTATCTGAAAAGTACTTACGAAAATCCTCTCACGAATGGTATAAAAATCGATTAGACACGATTAACCTTTAATTAATAAAAGCTATAGCTCTATCATCCCTTAACTCCCAATGTTGCAAAAGCCCTTTCATTTAGAGCACTCATAAGAAGTATATTCACTGCTTTTTAGAAGTTTTTTATCCATGCTCCTCCTCAACTTGTATCATAAGTAAGCGGATGGTTTTGATTGATTCAACATCAAAAAAATTCGAATAAATTATATTTGAACTTTCATTAAAATTATAAACAATCATTATAAATCAATATATTATAAGAAAGCGCCCCGCATAAAAATCAGCTAAATATTAGGGATACTCTAATTGTTTTATTCACTTTTGATGGTGGTGGTGGTGGAAAAGAACCAACGCGTCGAAGGGCTGCCATCGCTAATCGATCAAGTTCCGGGTCACCAGCAGAGACTACTACACGACTAGAAAAAATACTCCCCTGCTCATGCACCATAAATTCTAACTTCACCGTTCCTTTTGTACGATTGGTGCGCTGTCCCACAATATAATTTTTTTGTCTTTCTAATTGTGACTGTACCTTTGCTAACCACTCCATTAACAACATATCTTCAAGCCCTGCTGTCCCGCCGCCCTTGTTGATGGAAGAAGAACGTACCGCCTTTGCATTGGAGCGCTTTACTACAGCCTTTGGCATCGGTATTGTTTTTTTGATAAACGCTTTATGCTCCACTTTTTGAGGTAGGGGTTCTTCCAAAGGCTTTAAGTCATCTTGTTCTACTATATGCTGAGGTTCTTCCGATTGAACTTCATCCACGGATTCCAATCCTTCTGACTCCTGCTCTAGGAGATCAGACTGTAATACTTCTTGCTCTGTATTAATATCCAACTCTCTATGAATATCTGGCAAGTCTGTATCAACATCCGGATATACAGTTTCTTGCATAAAAGTCAGCATAATCTCCGACGAGAGCAAACCATTACTTATACCAGTACTTTGAAAATAAAACTGTGCTGCCAATAATACATGCAAAAAGAAAGCCCCAATAAATGCACCAATCCAAAGAGTTAATAATTGTTTCGTATTTGCAAAAATCATCGTTTCTTCTGCCACTATTTTAAGCTTAATATTGGTGTTCAATCTCATTAAAACAGGCTATTTTGAAATTGCAACTTTTTTCTTGACTGATTTTGTCATGTTTAATATGGTCTTCTAATGATTTTGTGACGTTGTCAAAATCATTCCTACTTGGCTGGCAAGTTTTAATCAGTGAGTCCAGCCTTTTTGTATTAAAAAATTTCAAAACAGAGAGGGGATGTTTAAAAGGGTTATGATGTGTTATGCAAATAAGACGAAAAAATATCTATAAAAGCTGTGTAATTTTAAGTGCATTATCGGTCTGTATACCTTCATTTGTTTTTGCACAAAATAAAGATGGAAGTGCTGTCACTGAACTCAAACCAATCCTTATTAAAGGAAAAAAAATAGAAGATGTTTCAAATTCAATAACCATTCTGACTGATCGTAAGACCAACAAGAATATTGATGAAAGACAAATAACTGATGTTTATGATGTGAGTCGTCTTAATCCTTCCGTATCCTATAACTCAGAAAATAACAGTTTCGTTATTCGGGGTTTAGATGCAAACCGTGTTCTTATGACAATGGATGGTATTTCTCTTCCATGGTTTAATGATATATTCCGTGGTGGAGGTGGAAACACAACTTTTGATTTCAATGCTCTTTCTACGTTTGATACTATTCAAGGATCAGATTCTAGTCTTTATGGTTCTGGCGCCTTAGGGGGAATCATTGCGTTGCGTACCCTTGATCCTGAAGACCTGATCGTGGAAGAAAAGAATTGGGGAAGCCTTATAAAAGGTGGTTATAATTCTGTTGATAACAGCTGGCGCATCGATCAAGCTTTTGCTGTGCGTAATTACCAGACATTTTTACTTTTTCAAGGATCTTATGTAGAAGGTCATGAGCGCAAAAATATGGGAACAGTAGAAGGGTATGAGGAACGCACGCGCAAAAACCCTTCTCACTTTGATAAAAATAACTTGCTTTTTAAAATTCATCAATATTTGAGTGATAATCACCGCCTTGGTTTTACCGCAGAGCGTTTTGGTCATAATAGTAACACACATGAATTAAATTCGTCTAAAAGATACGCTCCAGGTTCCGTTTATGAGCAGGATAATAAACTTCGTGAGCGCTTTTCTCTTTCTTATAATTATAATGGTAATGGTGATGCAGTTCTTGATGCGTTTAATGGGCAGCTTTATTGGCAAAGGCAATCAAGTCGTTACGTTATGACAGGCGTTCGTGTTTCAGCTCCCAAAGGGGATTATTTGAGAGATAATTTCTTGCGTAATATCAATTATGGTTTCAATGCTGATGCCCTTAAAAAAGTGGATTTTGGCACTATAAACCATACGTTAAAGTTTGTAATGAATGTTTCGTCATCTAAATTTCATCACTATTTGTTAGGTAAAGACAATTGTCATATAAAAGAATACGCTCGGGGATGTCTTTTTGTTCCTGCTAATCGATCAGATTCACCAGACACAAATGGTTACAATTTAGGTTTTGTTTTTGAAGATGAAATTGGGTTGGTTGATGATCGTTTTCGTATAACACCAGGAATCCGGTATGATTGGTACAAATATGTTCCTCAGAAAACACCTTCTTATGAGAAAGCACTGATTTCTGATAAATTCCCTCCAGAAAGAAGTGGTTCACGCTTTTCTCCTAAATTACGCGTGGAGTGGGATGTTCGTAATCAAGTAACGCTCTATGCTCAGTGGGCACAGGCTTTTCGTGCACCACGTATTTCAGAACTTTACGTCTCTTATATCAAACCTTCTGCTTATTACGTGAAAGGGAATCCTGATCTTCAACCAGAAACAAGCAATGGGTATGATGTTGGTCTACGGTATGGAAATGTAAATTTCGGTGGTTCCTTCAATGCCTTTTTCAATCAATATAAGAATTTCATAGATACTGAGGATAGAGGGCCATCAGAGGAATTTAGATTTGCGCGTCGGCATTACATGAATCGTTTTCACGTGCAAATTTTTGGTGTTGAGACAAAAGCCCATTTAGTTCTTAAAAATGGTTTTCATAGCAATGTTGCTCTTGCTTATTCACAAGGAAAAGATCTTGATAAAAAGGAGTATCTTAACTCAATTCCTCCTTTGAAAGCAGTTATCGGATTAGGATATGCAAAAGAGGTTTGGGGAAGCGATATTATCCTTACTTTGGCAGCTAAACGTGACAAAGTAGCCGGAGAATCTGATTACCAAAAAATTCCAGGATATCATGTCGTTGATATGACAGGGTGGTGGAAACCATTCGGTGAAACGGGACCTATTCTAAGAGCCGGTGTTTATAATCTTTTCAATACAAAATATTGGAATGTATCTGAACTTCCTTCAGGTAAAAGTTCAACACCAAAAGATTATTATAGCCAGCCTGGTCGTAACTTTAAGGTGTCGTTTGTACAAAAGTTTTAGTCACTTCTGTTAATTATTCGGTCAATAAAATCGTATTGATAAAAGGATTAATTATTGTGTTTCTATTTTCAACATCTTTAAAATTACAAAGATTTGGTAGAAAAGTTTTAATTCTTTCTGTTTTATCGTTTTTTGATTGCTCAGCTGTTGGCGATAGAGTGTTATTTTGTGATAGATTGAACTCTTAAAAGAATTTAATTTATTGCCTTGGAATTGTAAAATTTGAAAGTTAGTTTTTGAGTTAAGTAACATAAGGTAAATTCATGGCACATACAGCTGAAATGATTCTTCGTTTGCGTGAAGAAAAAAAAGAAATGCGAAACCGCGATTTTGCGGTTTCGATTGGTATATCTGAAGCGGAGCTCATTGCGGCTTATTGTACCATTGGAAAAGCAAAAAGGCTACAAACTGATGTTGCTACTCTCTTGGAAAATGCACCTCGACTTGGAACCGTCATGGTCTTAACTCGCAATGAATATGCTGTTCACGAAATAACGGGACGCTTTGAAAAAATTGTTCAAAACGAACATATTCCTATCACACTTGGTGAAATTGATTTGCGTATTTTTACAAAACAATGGAAGTTCGGTTTTGAATATGATGTCGTTATTCTTGGAAAACCTACAAAAAGTCTGCAATTCTTTGATCAACATGGCGTTGCTATTTTAAAGGTCTATTCTAAAGATATGACAAATATGGAAGAGTGGAATAAACTTGTTGAAAAGCTCCTTCTTGAAGATCAGTCTCCTGTTCTTAACATTCTTCCCGTTTCTCTCCCAGCCCAATGTGACATAACAGAATTGGATATTGAGAGTTTTCGGGATCGTTGGCGGAAAATGACAGATGTACACCAACTTCACAAAATTATTTCCGAATTTAAAATTAATCGACATCATGCTGTAAAATATGTTGGTAATGAATTTGCCGATGAATTACAGGTAAATGCTGTTGAAATAATGCTTAACCAAGTCGCACAACAAGAACTGCCAATCATGTGTTTTGTTGGGAATAAAGGGTGTATTCAAATTTTTAGTGGGACTGTAAAAAATATTAAGCAAATGGGACCTTGGCTTAATGTTCTTGATCCAAGATTTGACCTTCATTTACTCACGTCTGGGATTGCTAGAGTATGGCATGTTCGCAAACCTACCCGTGATGGTTATGTCAGTTCACTTGAAGTTTTCGATAAAGATGATGAGATGGTTATTCAATTTTTTGGCGTACGCAAGGAGGGTCAAAAAGAACGTGAAGATTGGCGTTCTTTATTGAATAGTTTGCCATCATGCCAAGAAAACAGCAGTAACTAAGATAAGATAAGATAAGGTTAGACATGTTCATATCTCTTTTACATAGGTTATCAAACCTTTTTCTTACGTGTTTACTGCTCTCTCTTACTTGTTTTTCTAAACAAGTAATTGCTGAACCTGCAACGCGTTTTCCTGAAAATGCTCGAATTGTTTCTATCGGCGGAGCACTTACAGAAATTGTCTATGCATTGGGAGCCCAAGATCAACTTGTCGCCCGTGATAGTACAAGCGTCTACCCACAAGAAGCGCTCAAGCTTCCTGTGCTTGGATATATGCGTGCTCTTTCACCTGAGGGGGTTTTATCACTTGCTCCAGAGGGTATATTGCTTGTTGAAGGAAGTGGTCCCGCTTCAACAATTGATATTCTCAAAAAAACATCAATACCTCTGGTGATCATACCAGAAGACTACTCCCGTGAAAATGTGATAGAAAAGATTCGCCTCGTTGGTCAAGCCATTCATCGGGAAGTGCAAGCCGCGGCGTTAATTGAGAAATTGAAGCGTAATTTTTTAGACAACGATGCGCGTTTGGCGAAAGTAACAACACCAAAGCGTGTTCTTTTTGTTTTCTCTGTGCAAAATGGACGCGTCATGGCATCTGGAACAGGTACTGCAGCTGATAGTATGATCAAACTTTCAGGCGCTATCAATGCTATCACCGATTATAAAGGATATAAACTTCTCAACGGCGAAGCATTATTGAAATCAGATCCTGATGTTATTTTGCTTGTAAAACATGGTGCAAGATCAACCAGCATTGATAAGATTTTAGCCATACCGGCAGTTCAAGCAACAACTGCAGCGAAAAATCATGCCATAAAACAGATGGATGCTATGTATTTTTTGGGATTTGGTCCACGTACTGCAGACGCATCAAGAGAGCTTATTGAGATACTTTATGGTGCACATCAAAACGGTAAGAGCTGATAAAAATGGTAGACGGTACATCCAAGATGCATTTACCTAAAGAAAAAGAAGGTAAAAAAATAAACCGTTCAAAGCAGGGAAAAATTTTATTATTAAGCTTAATAATATTCCTTATTTTCAGTATTTTTGGTGGGCTCTTGAATGGTGCAGCAAAGGTTTCTTTCGTTGATCTCCTCCATGTGATACTTACACAAGATTTTTCGCTAAGTAGTAAAACGCGTGATTACCTCGTGCTCATCGACATAAGGCTTCCCCGTGTTATCTTGGGATTATTAATTGGAGCAGCCTTAGCTGTCTCCGGTGTTCTTATGCAAGGGCTTTTTCGTAATCCTCTTGCAGATCCCGGAATTGTAGGTGTATCAGCAGGTGCTGGACTTGGAGCAGTCTTAGCAATTGTTGTCGGCATTGCTTTTCCTGTTTCTTTTGCACCTTTTCTAGAGCCTTATAAAGTTATCATAGGTGCTTTTTTTGGTGGACTTTTATCAACGATTATTCTCTACATAATAGCAACGCATAATAGCTTTACCTCTATTGCAACCATGCTGCTTGCAGGTATTGCTCTTGGTGCATTAAGCAGTGCTGTTGTCGGAACATTGATTTTTGTCGCAAATGACCAACAACTGCGTGATATCACTTTTTGGAGTCTGGGCTCTCTTGCGGGCGCTACATGGTTGAAAGTATGGCTTGTTCTCCCTTTTATCGTTATTGGTCTTCTTTTCTCTCCCTTTTTATCACGAGCACTTAATGCCCTTGCTCTTGGAGAAGCTGTTGCTGGCCATATTGGTTTCCATATTCAACGCGTCAAAAATATTGCTATTCCCCTTGTTGCTCTTATGTGCGGTAGTGCTGTTGCTGTCAGTGGTGGTATTGGTTTTATTGGTATTATTGTTCCTCATATTTTACGTCAGCTCATAGGTCCTGATCATCGCTATCTCATTCCTTGCTCTGCTCTCTTGGGAGCAGCATTACTTATTTTTGCTGATATGTTTGCACGCTTAATTGTTGCCCCCGCAGAATTGCCGATTGGGATTGTAACAGCACTTTTTGGTGCACCTTTCTTTCTATGGATCCTTATATGCAAACGAGGAACAGACTTTTCATGATTGAAGCGACAAATATTTGTGTTCAGCGCGGAAAGAAGCAGATTCTTAAACACATTAATCTTCAAGCTAAAAGTGGTGCTTTTACCATTATTATTGGTCCTAATGGATCAGGAAAAAGTACTTTTATCAAAGCTCTGAGTGGTGAAATTCCTTACAGTGGAAAAATAACCTTAAATGGTTATAATGTATGCCAAACAAAAACTCATGTAATGGCAAAAATGCGCGCTGTACTACCACAATCAACAACGCTCGTATTTCCATTCTTAGTCCATGAAGTTGTAGGGCTTGGCCTTTCTGTAAACCAATTTAGCATTGCCAAAGCCGAATTGCAAAATCTTATCCAGAAAGCTTTAGAGTGCGTTGACCTTTCTGATTATGGCAACCTGTATTATCACCAATTATCAGGTGGAGAACAAGCTAGAGTACAACTTGCCCGTGTACTTTGCCAAGTCTGGAAACCTGTTCATAATGGGATTCCTCGCTGGATGATATTAGATGAACCTATTGCTAGCCTCGATATTCAACATCAAATCATCGTTATGGATATTGCTAAACAATTTGCTCATTCTGGTGGCGGCGTTCTTGCTGTTCTTCATGACCTCAATCTCGCGGCACATTATGCAGATAACATGATCTTGCTCAAGGAAGGTGAGATTTATTGCGAAGGAAATGCAACTAATGTGTTGACAACACAAAATCTCCGCAATGTTTATCATTGTTCTTTAAACGTTTCTGAATTACCTAAAGAAGATATCCCTTTTATACTCCCTCAAACGACATCCTCCTATGAAATTAGATCTCTAGGCTATCGGCTTCAATCTAAAAACTAAAGTCCATAGCAAAATAAAACACGCAAATATTCAAGAATCTTTTTTATTTTTATATGAACTCCTTTTTGTCATCTATCATTAAAAAAGAAGACCAAGCACCCTAAAGATATTTTTGGAAAAAACTACCAGTTTAAAATCTTTCAAGATTTTACGTAACTAAAAACATGTGAAGTTTTGTTTTGCTATCAAACTGTTAGATAATACGAATTTATACAACATAAATATGCGTTTTCCTACTCTTTACTATCACTTTTATCTTTATAAAAATGATTCAAGAAATGCGTACAAATGCCTTTGTTATAATAACGGATGTATTATTATATCTTCTAAGGACCATATAGAAATCAAGTACCTTTCTCCCCTGCATAAAAGATTTATTTGTAACTTTAATGGTAATGTTTTCTTTATAACACATATATTTTAGCTTTTTGTATAAATAAATATTGATTTACAATGATATTTTTACTTTTCTCTCTCTATTAAAAAATTGTTTATTGGCATATCATAAAGAATTAACCTATTGAATAAAAACTTTAAAATAAACTCAATAACGCTTCTTGTAAGCCCCCTAATGCAAAAACAATACGGAATATAGGGATGAGGAGAGAGTATAGAAATAGCGTTGCTCTGCTGCTTCACAAGCATAACGATGATTCCACTCAAAGGGGTACTATCATTTACAGATAAAGCCTCCTACCATGGCAATGCAAAGAAATGAAATTGACAACAAGGTGAGAAATATCTTTATAAGATGAATTAACTCATACAGGGGTATGCTATTTTTGCACAAAAAAACGCTAAAAATATTGTACTTTTTTATGCCTCAGGTTGAATAATTTTATTACCTTCCCTATCAAAACACCTTATGAAAAAATATATCTCCAGATCTCTTCACGGCACAGTTTAAATGATTTTTACACATTTTCCCTATGTTATCATACAATTATAAAAAAGTTATGATTTTCTTTTTTTATAATAAATTATATCCTTAACTCTTTCTTTCAATCATTTTAAAATTGTTTTTTGACTCTCTCAAGTATCCTATTAACAATATAGATTTCCTTTTCATATGCATAAAAAATAACGCGGAATTGCTCCGCGTTAACAAAATTATCAAGGTGTATAGATTATTATTACTTAAACATACTCATGATTTTATAGCATAGACAACGGTTGTATTAACAGGGCGCGTTTCTGCCTCACCCGTATGGGAAAGAGTTACCTTGTGTGTATGTGCACCAGCAGAAGCTGTTCTCCCTTTCAGGGTCGTATTATAAGTATAATGATTCGGGAGTCTCCCAATATCACCAACGGGCCATCCTACCCCTTGATACTCAAAATTATGCGCATGCTCGCCTGCGTTTTCAATACTCCCAATATGCGTATGTGATTTTATGCTATCTTGTTGTTCATCTGCAAACTTTCTACCACCATCTAAACCCCGACCATTATCAAAGCCGCGTAAAAACATGCCTCTAAAATCAGGAACTTTAAAAGTTTTATTGCTGTCTTTTCCCCATTTATCACCTATTGCCTCGAATAACTGCGGATAATCTTCACGCTTATAGGCCTTACCATCACATAAAAGCCAACCATTTGGCACATTTTGCATAGCAAATGTTGCAATGAATCCAGAGGGGAAACTTTCTATCTTTGGTGGTGTAGGGTTTAATAAATACCAACCCTCATGCTCTTTTATTAAAACACCATTATTGTATACCATTTCATAAATGCCATCTGTTTGAAATTCTCCACCTTCTAATGGTATAATCCCCGCATCAGTGGCTTTATAGATAAGCTTTTCTCCTATATTATTAACAGTTATTGTTGTCACGCCAATATTTACACCACAAGCTTTAAAACGTATGACGATATCATTGTTGTATTTCTTTATAGGCGAAACTGTCTTTAAGGTAATTAATGTTGTTTTATCTTCCAAATTTACTATAAAGCTTGAATTAATAGACCCACCATTATCTGCAAGATATTCGCGCACACGCTGCATCATCGCCCGTGCACTATCATTAACAGAACTAGGCGGCTGTCCTTCTGCCCAATTAATGATACTATCTGAATAAGCATTTTCATCAGCCTTTAGAGACCAATCATAGATATTAGACATTTTAAATCCCCCATTATTTTCATAGTTTTTCTAACAACTTCTCGTTCTGTGCACTAAAATGTGCTGCCGCTGTTTATTGGTACATCATAACCACTGCACCATCCTTATTTACGCATTTTATCTCTCTTCACTCCTTCCAATTTTATAACCTAAATTCACCAGACGCTTTTCATAACATTAGTATTAATGCTTTCTCTTCTAATGTATAATGTAACCACCTCATCTGATGTTACTTAATATCTTGTTTTGTTGCTTTGCTGTTGTTATATAATTATTTTTTCAATCTTGCATCTTGTTGCAAAATTTATAAATACTTCCAAAATTTTTCTTATTATGGATTTCATATAACCATTACTGAATGTAATAACTTATCATCCACATAGAAAGTTTCTGACTTAAACATTATCTTTTTTTATTTTTTTCAATAGTTTAAATCTATCTCGTCGATATTTTATACCATATATTTTAAACAAAGAAATTCTATCTTTTGGCTATCATTTGTATTAAAACTTTAAAAATTAGCTTCAAATTTTTTGCATGCTTCATTATGTTTTTATTCACATGCAGATACTTTGTTCTATTTTATTCAATTGATTTCTGAAATTGTGTCACAAGATTAGCACCAATGTTTTTTTGAATAAGCTTTTGTTCAATCTAAATGTATCACAGAGAATATATTCAATATGGACATTTGCTCCACACTTTCATTAAACTGGAAATAAAATACTTTGAAATATTAAATATCACACACCTTCACAAAATTTGAAGGTTGTATCCGATCCGGAAAAAATTAAAAAGCATAACCCAGCCCCTCCCCCAATTTTTATGAACAATATCCTTGTTTATTAAACGCCCCATAACCAACTTTCCCCCTCCCACACTTAGCACATCCCCCTCTATATATTATTATATGTATATTTTTTTTGCAAGAACAATAAATCATTCTAAACAACATCTTGCAATTATTGGTGTTCTTCTTAATTCAAGGCAATATTATTTTTATAATAAAGATTAGGTATTGTTTCTCGCTTTTATTTATCGCATTTTTAATGCGAACATCCCCCTCATGAAGAATAGAATGCCCCAAACAAAATATAATGATATTGCATATTACGCACTTTTTAAGAAATATTGCTCAAAATATACTCCTTTCATTTTACGACAGCGCACGTCAATGATACAATAGCAAGCCATTATAGATCATCAGCTTTAAGCTTTTGAAGATACAAGTGGAATCCATCATACATTTTGTTGGCTCCCACGTTTTGACAGCCTCACATCTTAGAATGTTCATTAAATGACATTTGGCTTCCTTTCTTCAAGTGCTTTGCCCCATACGCTCCCACTTATGACGTGCAAGGAAGTGTTTTTATACGAAAAGATATATGATGAGAGGATCTTATGGTATTCTGAGTTATTATTTTAATATGAAAAAAATCTCAATCAAAGCCATAAACTATCTACTTTTCCCTGATAATCCGTTTTTAACTTTATTCTGGTTTATAAAAGCTTCAATATCATAGTTTATCACTTCATAATATCTATTTTCACTCTTAAAAACACACCAAAATCGTTTAAAATATATTTTTATGATTGACAATATAGATATTTAAGCCAACCATATTCGTATTAACAAAAATACTTCAAGTGGGAGGAGGCATGCAAATATTAGAATAGATATTGTATCAGTTTTTCAAAATAACTTTTCTTGGGCTGTATTGGGTTTTCTTTGCTACAAAGCAATACTATCCCTATTCATCTGAATGCTCGTGATTGATAATTTGAATACATCTCCATTAACATCGTAACTCCATTAACATCGCAACCTATTTTTGAACTCCGTGTCTATAAGGAAAAAGTTTGTGCAGAAAAATACTCCATCAATCAGTTGTAGCCCCTTTCCCGCTTCACGCAAAATTTATCAACAGAGCCTTCTCTTTTCTGATGTGCGCGTACCATTGCGTGAAATTTCACTGGCTGATGGCAGTGGTGAAAAACCTTTAAACGTCTACGATACTTCTGGCCCCTACACAGATAAAGATATGATCATTGATATTACAAAAGGCCTGCCAGCAATTAGCTTGCCTTGGCTCTCTAAGCGGGATGATACTGAAACTTATCCTGCACGATTAGTTAAACCTGAAGATAATGGATTGACTTCTGATAAAAACCTTACTCCAGCCTTTAAGCAAAAACGTTCTATTTTACGAGCAAAAAATGGCAAAGCAATTACACAAATGGCTTACGCACGCGCAGGCATTATTACCGAAGAAATGGAATATGTGGCTATACGAGAAAATGAAGGATTAGTAGTAAAAGAACGGCAGAATGTACCATCAAATGAAACATTTGCTGGATCAATACCAGAAATTTATACTGCGGAATTTGTGCGCAATGAAATTGCTTGTGGACGCGCCATTATTCCACAAAACATTAATCATCCAGAGTGCGAACCCATGATTATTGGGCGTAATTTTCGTGTTAAAATTAATGCTAATATTGGCAATTCAGCAGTAACTTCATCTATGGAAGAAGAAGTTGATAAAATGGTTTGGGCCATTCGCTGGGGAGCAGATACAGTTATGGATCTTTCTACAGGTCGAAATATTCACAATATTCGTGAATGGATTATTCGAAATTCTCCTGTGCCCATCGGGACTGTTCCTCTGTATCAAGCACTCGAAAAAGTACAGGGTATTGCCGAAAACTTAACATGGGATATTTTCCGTGATACCCTTATTGAGCAAGCAGAGCAAGGTGTTGATTATTTTACCATTCACGCAGGATTAAGATTACCATTTATTCCTATGACCATTGATCGTGTAACAGGTATTGTTTCACGAGGCGGTTCTATTATGGCAAAATGGTGTCTCCATCATCACAAAGAAAGCTTTCTCTATGAACATTTTGATGAAATTTGTGATATTGCAAAAACATATGATATCTCTCTTTCATTAGGAGATGGGTTACGCCCTGGCTCTATTGCCGATGCCAATGATGAGGCCCAATTTGCAGAGCTTAAAACCTTGGGAGAATTGACAAAAATTGCTTGGAAAAAGGATGTACAGGTTATGATTGAAGGACCAGGACATGTCCCAATGCACAAAATTAAAGAAAATATGGAGCAACAATTAGATCTTTGTCATGAGGCGCCTTTTTATACTTTGGGACCTCTTACAACGGATATTGCTCCTGGTTATGACCATATTACATCAGCAATTGGTGCCGCTATGATTGGATGGTTTGGAACTGCTATGTTGTGTTATGTAACACCTAAAGAACACCTAGGACTCCCCGATAGGAATGACGTAAAAACTGGTGTGATCACTTATAAAATTGCTGCTCATGCCGCTGACCTTGCTAAAGGTTTACCTAGAGCACAATTGCGCGATAATGCTCTTTCGCGTGCACGATTTGATTTTAGATGGCATGATCAATTTAACCTTTCTCTTGATCCAGAAACAGCCTGTGCCTTTCATGATGAGACAATGCCTAAAGAAGCCCATAAATTGGTGCATTTTTGTTCCATGTGTGGACCAAAATTCTGTTCTATGCGTATTTCCCATGATATTCGTGAGGCAGCCGCAATAAGAAAAACAAAAGGGGAAGGTATGATCGCCATGGCCGAAAAATATCAGAAAAATGGTGACCTTTATATGGAAATTGTTCCTCCTCAAAAAAAGAAAGTAAATAGTTGAAGAACATTCTTATCAAAGGTGCAGGTGTAGGCGGCTTAACAGTTGCCTTTATGTTACAGCAAAAAGGTGCTTCTGTTACTGTATCGGCCCCCCCTCATTCACCTATAGGAAGTGCTAGTTGGTATGCAGGAGGAATGCTTGCACCTTACTGTGAAAGGGAAAGTGCAGAACAAATTGTTGAAGATCTTGGTGTACAAGCTATACAATGGTGGCGTAAAACGCTCCCAAACCTTGTCATACAAAAAGGCACTTTAGTGGTTGCACCTACACGAGATAGAGGAGAGCTTGAACGATTTTCTGTGCGTACGCATAATCACAAAACCGTAGATAATACAGAAATAGCTCATCTTGAACCAGATCTTGCGGAACGTTTTAACTGTGCACTCTTTTATGAAAATGAAGCCCATATTGATCCTCGCAAAGCACTTATGGCTTTAAAAGAAAAGCTTCTCAACAATGGAGCCTGTTTTGTTGATGTAGAAATAGCTGAAAAAAATTTTGATATTGTTATTGATGCGACAGGAATAGCACGTTTAGGAAAAGATAAAAATATACGGGGCGTACGCGGTGAAATGCTTCTCGTGCGCTGCACCGATATTAAAATTTCGCGTCCAATTCGTCTTCTTCACCCACGGTTTCCTCTTTACATTGTACCTCGACAAGATAATATTTTTATGATTGGTGCAACGATGATTGAAAGTGACTTTGATGGTGCAATCTCTGTAAGATCAATGATGGAACTGCTCAACGCGGCTTATACTTTACATCCTGCTTTTGCTGAAGCAGAAATTATTGAATCTGGCGTTGGTGTTCGTCCATGTTATCCTAATAACTTCCCTTCTGTGCATAAAGATGGTAACTTTATTTCTATTAATGGATTTTATAGACATGGTTTTCTGTTGTCTCCAGAAATGGCAAAACGAGCAATGGAATTGGCATTGGAATAAAACATGCAAATATTTGTTAATGGTGAAACAGTCCAAACAGAAGTTATGACTCTCGGTCTCTTGCTTGAAGAATTGGGGTATGAAGGAAATTGGCTTGCAACTGCTGTTAACGCTGAAGTTGTTCCCATAGATGCACGAAGCCAATTTGTCTTGCATGAAGGAGATAAAATTGAAATTTTAAGCCCAATGCAAGGAGGCTAAAATTATGCTGAATCTTTATGGACGACAATTCTCTTCCCGTCTTCTATTAGGTACAGCGCAATATCCTTCACCAGCAATCCTTCGTGATGCTATTCATAAATCGAATACGGAAATTGTAACTGTTTCCTTGCGCCGTGAAACTGCAGGTGGAAAACAAGGTGGACAATTTTGGAAATTTCTTCAAGAACTTGGGGTAACAGTGCTTCCTAATACTGCTGGTTGTTATACTGTTAAAGAGGCCGTAACCACAGCCCAATTAGCAAGAGATCTTTTTAAAACAGCTTGGATTAAACTCGAAATTATCGGTAATTCAGACACCTTACAGCCAAATATTTTTTCCTTAATCGAAGCAGCTCAAATTTTAAACAATGAAGGTTTCAAAATTTTTGCCTATACAACGGATGATCTCATTGTTGCTGAAAAACTTTTTGACATTGGTTGCCGTGTTATTATGCCTTGGTGTGCTCCTATTGGTTCTGCCAAAGGACCTCATAATACTGATGGATTGCGTTCTATCCGTGCTTATCTTCCTGATGCTACTCTTGTTATTGATGCCGGCATTGGACGCCCATCACATGCCGCTATTGCGATGGAACTCGGTTATGATGCAGTACTGCTTAATACCGCAGTTGCTAAAGCAGGTGATCCTGTCTTAATGGCTGAAGCATTTTCTAAAGCTGTTCAAGCAGGACGTATGGGATATAAAGCTGGCATGATCGAAGCACGCAATGTAGCAGTCCCTTCAACACCAATCATTGGAAAAGCGGTATTTTCATGAAACTGGATCCATTTTACCTCATCGTTGATAACGCTGATTGGATTGAACGTTTGCTTCCTCTTGGTATCAAGCTCGTACAATTGCGTATGAAACATGAAAATCAACAAATAATCCGTCAACATATCAAGCGTGCAAAAAACATATGCAATAAATTGGGAGCACAATTAATTATTAATGATCATTGGGAAATAGCAATTGATGAAAAGTGTAATTTTATTCATCTGGGACAAGAAGACCTAAGCAATGCTGATCTTCACGCAATTCGTAAAAGTGGTATAAAAGTTGGTCTTAGTACACATGATGAACATGAATTGGATATCGCACTCTCTGCTAATCCTGAGTATATTGCACTTGGTCCTATTTATCCGACAATCTTAAAAAAAATGAAATGGATGCCGCAAGGACTAGAAAAAATCAAACAATGGAGAAAGCGGATTGGTGCTTTACCTTTGGTGGGTATTGGTGGTTTAACACCAGAACGCGCAGTGGGTGTTTTAAAAGCAGGAGCAAATAGTGCTGCTGTTGTGACTGATATTATCCTCCATAAAAAACCAGAAGAGCGTGTACAGCAGTGGATAAAAGTGACACAAACATGGCGTTGATACCTTCTATTCTTATTGTTGCGGGCACTGATCCAACAGGAGGTGCTGGTATTGTTCGTGATATAGAAACCTCTGCACATTTTCAAATAAAAGCAAATTTAGCAATTACTTGTGTTAACGTACAAGATGATAATCGCGTTGTCGAAATCATTCCAATGCGTGGGGACCTCGTCGCTGCGCAAATGCGTGCTGCCCTAGAAGCAAATCCAATAAGCGCAATAAAAATCGGTATGACGGGGACAAAAGCAATTATAGCAGCAATCTGTAACGTACTCAAAGACTATCCCCATGTTCCAGTTATTTTGGACCCTGTACTTGTCGCTTCATCAGGAGGAAAACTAATAACGGAAACAATCATCGACACGATGATCGATAAACTGCTTCCTCATGTTGATCTTTTAACACCGAATAGAGAAGAACTCGCTCTTCTTAGCCACAGTCCATTGGCATCTCATGATAAGCAAGCAATACAACAAGCAAAAAAACTTTTGTCATTGGGAGCTCGCTCTATTTTAGTAAAAGGGGGACATGCAGAGGGGCCTCTTGCAATTGATAGCTTCATTGACAAAACTGAAGTCATAAATATCTCTACTCCACGTTTAAAAGGAACAATGCGAGGAACAGGTTGCATTCTCTCAAGCGCTATTGCAGCGCATTTAGCATTAAATGAACCTCTCATTTCAGCTGTAAAAAAAGCAAAAGCATATATCCACACATTGCTTTTAACCCATTGTAAAAATAGTTTATAACGTCTTAGTATTTTCTCATATAAAAGTAATATTTATATATTTCAATTAATATATTTAATTTTTTTAATAAAAGTTATTAAAAAAATATAATAATATAAAATTTATAATTAATCCTATAAATAAAATACTACAAAATTCATTTTCATTAAGTATTAAATATAGAATATAATGATAAAAAATATTATCACACCACTTGCATTCAGTAAAAAATTCTTTTAGTATGAGTGAGTTTAGTCTGTTTAAAAAGTTGAAATAGCGCAATTTAAACAAATTGTACATTTAAAGATGTATATAATCGCGAACATTCGCATTTTACGATTTGCCTTTTTTGTGAAAAGAGAGAATCCTATCAGCGTTCTTATACATTAATGGCTAGCGAATACATTTAATAAAACTTGAAGGATAATTTTGTTTGATCTATAATCGCTAGATCATTAGAAAAAATAAAATGTTAAATCAAACACCATGCTCAATTTCCTATGAAGAACTCTTAAACTTTTATAAAGAAAGTGGTGCGGATGCCGTTCTGACAGATTTTCCTATTGATCGTTTTAAGCAGTCTGCTTGTTCAGAGAGAAAATTAATATCTGTCGTGAACATTTCTCATAATCAACAAGCATCTCCCAAAACATCTCCAACCGTAAAATTAGATCATCATCAGCTGCATAACTCTAGGACTATACAAAATGAATCCACAGCTATAGAGAGTGCAAAAAGTGCAAAGACACTTGATGAATTAAAATCTGCTCTCCTTGCATTTAATGGCTGTTCATTAAAATTGACAGCAAAAAATACCTGTTTTTCAGATGGAACAGCAGGAAGCCCCCTGATGCTTATAGGCGAAGCACCAGGACGAGACGAGGATATACAAGGAATTCCTTTTGTGGGAAAAGCCGGGATGTTGCTTAATAAAATCCTCGCATCAATTGGCTTAACAAGAAATAATGTTTACATTGCCAACACTATTCCTTGGCGTCCGCCAGGAAATCGTACACCAACACCAAGAGAAGTTGCCTTGTGCCGCCCTTTTATTGAACGGCACATTTATTTAGCGCGTCCTCGTGTTCTTATAGCACTAGGAGGCGTTGCTGCACAGTTTCTTACTGGATCTCAAAATGGGATTATCCGAACAAGAGGGAAATGGCATATCTATGAAAGCGAGGATAATATAAAAATACCTGTTATGCCAACTTTCCACCCAGCTTACCTTCTTAGAACCCCTAGTCAAAAGAAGCTTACATGGATAGACTTCTTAGAAGTAAAAAATCGCCTCGACAGCCTTTTGTAATTCTTTAATCCTATATTGCTTCTAAAATTAACACACCCTTCTTTAACTCTTAAAATACAAATGGGAAAAAACTATGAAACAGCCAATAACATCTATTTATCGTTTGGAAGACTACCAACCAACCCCTTACGTTATCCCTAAAACACAACTTTCTTTCCAATTAGCACCGACAAAAACCTATGTTACAGCCATATTGTCTATTGAATCCCGTCACGATACAAAAGAATTAACACCTCTTGTTCTTTCTGGTGATGATCTTACTTTAATTTCCGTTTCTATTAATGATGAAATATTAGCCCCAAACACTTATAAAGTGACGCCTTCACGTTTAGAAATTACAACGCCACCAACGGTTCCTTTTACATTGAAATTGGTTACGGAACTGAATCCTGAAAGCAACCAACAACTTATGGGGCTTTATCTTTCAAATGGTGTTTATTGCTCACAATGCGAATCGGAAGGTTTTCGTCGTATTACTTATTTTTACGACCGCCCAGATGTTCTTTCTACCTATAGAGTGAAAATTGAAGCAGATACCCAAACAATCCCAATCTTGCTTTCAAATGGTAATCTGGTGGAAACAGGAACTTTAGAAAATAATCGCCATTTTGCCATTTGGGAAGATCCTTATCCCAAACCATCTTATCTCTTTGCTTTAGTAGGTGGAGATCTTGATAAGTTAGAAGACCATTTTACAACTGTATCTGGACGACGTATCGAGCTTGGTATCTATGTAGAAAAAGGAAAAACCGAACGCGCAACCTATGCAATGGATGCTCTTAAACGTTCCATGCGTTGGGATGAACAATGTTTTGGGCGCGAATATGATCTTGATGTTTTCAATATTGTTGCTGTTTCCGACTTTAATATGGGAGCAATGGAAAACAAAGGCCTTAACGTTTTTAATGATAAATATGTTCTTGTCGATCCTGAAACAGCAACCGATCAAGATTATAGAAATGTTGAACGTGTCATTGCACATGAATATTTTCATAATTGGAGCGGTAATCGTGTTACCTGTCGCGATTGGTTTCAACTCTGTTTAAAAGAAGGATTCACTGTTTATCGTGATCAGGAATTTTCATCAGATCAAAATGTACGCAGCCTACAGCGAATTGAAAATGTAAAAGCATTAAAAGCGACGCAATTTGCAGAAGATGCAGGACCTCTTGCGCATCCTGTGCGTCCTCGTCAATATAGCCAAATTAATAATTTTTACACAACAACTGTTTATGAAAAAGGTGCTGAAGTTGTTCGCATGATACGGACTATTTTAGGTCCTACTCTTTTTCGTAAAGGCACTGATCTTTATTTTCAACGTCATGATGGACAAGCTTGTACAATTGAAGATTTTATTACCTGTTTTGCTGAAGTGTCTGGTCAAGACTTCTCCCAATTCATGCTATGGTATGAACAGGCAGGAACACCCAATGTAGAAATCGATAGTCATTATAGCGATGGTGTTTTAACAATTCATGCAAAGCAACATATTCCCGCAACCCCACAACAAAATACAAAAAAGCCTATGCTTATCCCTATCGTATTTGGCTTGTTAGGACCTAACGGAGAAAACCTCACCTATGAAGCAGATACAAATATTCAATCAGATGTTATGCTTTTATCCAAGGAAAGCCAAACCTTTACATTAAAGGGACTGCGTGAAAAACCCGTTTTATCACTGCTGCGAGACTTTTCAGCACCAATCATTCTACACACTCCATTCAATGAAAGAGAACTTATTTTTCTTGCACAACATGATGACAATCACATCAATCGCTGGCAATCTCTTAATCATTTAATGACGCAAGCTTTGATTCAAAGCATTCAAGATAAAACACAAGAAAAAGCAACACTCCCTTCTGCTTTGCTAAAGCTGATTGAAACGATCATAACAGATGAAACCTTAGAGCCTGAATTTCGTGCCTTCTGTTTAAATTTACCTAGTGAAGTTGAGCTTGCTCATACAATCGGTAAAAATATTGACCCAGATCGTATTCATTATGTCCGCAATCAGTTTTTAGTTTCACTTGCACAAACTCACCAAGAGCTCTTAACAAAACTCTATGGACAAATGCAAACCCAAGAGCCCTATTCACCAAACACTGCACAAGCTGGAAAGCGAGCATTAAAGAATATCATACTGGATTACCTTTCCATTGCTGAAGCCAATCCAAATCGAGCTGCTATACAGTATGCAACAGCTGATAATATGACTGACCGTATGGCGAGTATCGCTGTTCTCGTGAAGCGTTTTAATGAAAATGAGCAGGCACAAAATGCCTTAAATGATTTTGAAAACAGCTATCAGAATGACCCTTTGGTCATGGATAAATGGTTTTCTATTCAAGCAATGGTTGCTGGCACATCAACACTCGAGAATGTTCAAAAGCTCATGCAACATCCGCTGTTTTCACAAGATAATCCTAATCGTGTACGTTCTCTAATCGGTGTTTTTGCCTCTAACAATCTCACGGGCTTTAACAGGATGGATGGAGCATCTTATCATTTTCTTTGCCAAGTTATTTTGGAAATTGACAAAAAAAATCCACAGCTTGCTTCACGATTATTAACAATGATGCGCTCTTGGCGACAATTAGAACCTATTCGACAACAAAAACTTGAAACTGAATTAAAAATGATTGCTGCTGCGCCAAAATTATCAAGCGATGTTGCTGATATCATCAACCGTCTGCTTACTTGAAACAAAAAATTATTTTAAATCAATATGCTATAATATTTTTTAAAATAAATTCTATAAACTATTCGATCATCATTAAATCTATAAACAGGCAATCTAAGCCTGTTTATAGATCACGTTTAAAGTACTTTTTTCTTTTCATATTCCAAAATCATAAAAGTAAAATTATTTTTTTTTAAAAAAAGACTGGACAGAAGACTCCTGTTTTGATTCATTGCACTCGATGGGGTTACTATGAATATCGAAGCAGTTTTTAAATCACATTATTCCAGAATTAAAGGAACGCGAGATGGCTAAATTGGACGCATATAATGCGCCAAGGGAGGTGTATGCTGATTCAAAATCAAGCGCTCAAAGTCGCAAGGAGCGGACAGAGCGTACCAATCTGTTTTCTGGTTCTGCCTATAAAAAACTTCTTTTTATTGAACCTTGGCTGCGACGTTCACTCCCATTTGTAATTCTTGCATTTCTTGTTATACTAGCAGCAATCCGTTTCCTATCAATCTATGATTGGCGCAACACAATTGATAAAAACACGCATTCTACCATCGCTCTCTTAGCTTCTCATATTACCAATACAATCGACCGTGACTTACTTGCCGCCACTCGACAAGGAAAAGCTGCTGCTCTTTCTCATAATCATTTACAAAATATCCTGACTAATTTTCGTAACAAAGGTTTTATAAAAACCAGCGCTGTTATTGCTATTGTCGATCAAAAAGGCAATGTCCTAGCTTCATCAAGTTCCGAGATTGTCTTAGGAAAACCCTTACAGAATTTTACCTCTGAAAGCATTACTTTACAAGCTCTAGGAAAACATGCTGGAATCATGAAAATTACAATAGGAAAAGATATTCCTGCTCTCGCTTCCTTTCAGCAAACAGAAAATGGACAATATGGGGTATTCATCAGTGAAAAAATGCAACATATTTACATGGAATGGCGGAAAGCTCTCTCGTTAAATATAACCATGTTCATTGGAACTAGTGGCGTTATCCTTGCTCTTCTTTATGCTTATTACAACCAAATTGTACGAGCACGCAAAACAGATCTTGTTTCAGAAAAAATTCAAAACCGTATTGATATGGCAATGATGCGTGGACGCTGTGGACTATGGGATTGGAATATGGCAAGTGGACGCGTCTACTGGTCACGAGCAATGTACGAAATGCTCGGCTATGTCCCTCAAGATGCATTGCTCTCAATTTCCCAAATTAGCGCCATTATCAATCCAAATGATGCGAATTTTTTTGACCTTGCTCAGGAATTAATGAGCGGTAAAAAAAAGCATATCGATATTAACGTTCCTATGCGTCATGCTGATGGTCATTATGTATGGATGCGCATTCGTGCCGAAGTTACTGAAGAAGAAGAACCCCATTTGGTTGGTATTTCCTTCGATATTAGTGAACAGCAACAATTGGCTGAACAAACAGCGCAAGCCGACCTTCGTATCCGTGATGCGATTGAAAACATTTCAGAATCTTTCGTCTTGTGGGATGCTGAAGGACGTTTAGTCATGTCCAACAGCAAATTTTGCGAATATGCCGCTATTCCTAAACAAATTCTCCAATCAGGTATCCAACGTGCAACCGTCGAAGCCATGGCACGCCCTGCACTCAGTGAATATCCCCTTAAAGATGATGGTACTGGTAACTTAACCAGTATTCGCCAAACGGCAGATGGTTGTTGGCTCAAAATTAACGAACGACGAACCCAAGATGGAGGATTGGTTTGTATTGGTACTGACATTTCTGAGCTTAAACAACAACAGGAAAAATTTGAAGACAGTGAAAGGCGTCTTTTCTCTTTCATTCAAGAACTCAAGCGCGCGCGAGGGAGTGCTCAACAACGCGCAACAGAAGTTGAAAAACTTAATAAAAGTCTGAAAGCAGAAAAAGAACGCGCCGAAAGTGCTAATAAGGCTAAATCAGAATTTTTAGCCAATATGTCTCATGAATTGCGCACGCCTCTGAATGCTATTCTTGGTTTTTCAGATATCATGTTGCAATCGACTTTTGGTCCTCTTGGTTCACAACGCTATAAGGAATATATGCATGATATTTACAATTCAGGAACCCATCTTCTAACCCTTATCAATGACATCCTTGATATGTCAAAAATCGAAGCAGGAAGATTTACGCTTGATTGTAAAAATACCGATCTTGAGCCCATCATTAGTGAAGCAGTACGAACACTAACACCTCAAGCTCAAGAAAAAAATATTGTTGTTACAACAAACATTACCCCAGAACTTCATGCTGAAGTTGATGGTCGTGCAATGAAACAGATTTTCCTTAATCTCATCTCTAATGCCGTTAAATTTACGCCTTCTGGCGGAAATATTGATGTCTGCGCTTTCAAGAAAAAAAATAACCTTATTTTTAAAATTACAGATACAGGCGTTGGTATTCCCCAATCAGCAATTAAAAAACTTGGGCAACCTTTTGAACAAGTCGAAAATCAGCTCACTAAATCTCATACGGGCTCAGGTCTTGGATTAGCCATTTCACGCTCCTTGCTAGAACTCCACAAAGGAAAACTTGAAATTACTTCAAAAGAAATGAAAGGAACAACTGTAACGATTATAATGCCCATCACACAAAGTTAAATTTTTCCATTTTGTTCCCGTTGTAGTAAAATCTGTTTCCGTTTTTCCCCCCAACGATACCCTGAAATAAAACCATTTTTACGCACAACACGATGACACGGAATGATAATAGCCAATTCGTTACGTGCACAGGTATGAGCAACGGCACGAAAAGCTTTCGGCATACCAATACGGCATGCTAAGATCTCATATGAAATTGTTTCACCACATGGTATATCACATAATACTGCCCATACTTGTCGTTGAAAAACTGTACCATTTATATCTAAGGGAAAATTATATTTTTTTACCAGCTTAGGTGTTTCTATCATGGCTATAATATGGGCAACTTCTCTCTTAAATGTATTGTCACCTACAACTTGTTGTACATCACCAAAGCGTATCGTAAACTCCTGTAATAATTGCTCTATAGTGTCTCCTAACGCTATATGACAAATCCCTTTTTGAGACCTAGCCACCAAAAGCTTTCCTATTGATACATCTTTCAGACAGAATACTCTCGTTTGGGAAATATTCAGCATTTTAGCCTTCTTTATATTTTAAAAAGTTTTGAACATCATCCATAAAGTAAAGGGAGAGTATTCACTATCTTTTAAAAACAAACAAAATCATTCTGAAATTATCTCCTTAGCCATTGTATTAAATACACTCTCACCCTTTTATGAAACAGACACATCTATAGATTGACGTTCCCTACCCTAAAACAGAAACTTCGACCAGAGCTGATCTATCAACAATCTTGCTTTTTATATAACAGATTCCAACTGAACCCATTTGATATGGTTTATTTCATAAGCTCTCTACAGACAAATCCTGCTCTGAATTCTATCATACACTCTAACAAAAACACCTTAATGTGGTAAATTTTCATACCTTATATCACAACTCTAAACGGCAGTATTTTACGGAACAACACGATAAGCTTCCCATTTTATTTTACGAAATCCCATCGAACCATAAATAATAGCTTATGTTTTACAAGCAACAGAAAAAGCGCGTGCTCTCTTAAGCAAAAAACGTCATAAAACACAAAGAAAGTATGCCGGCAATGGATTGGAAAGATGTTCCGGCTTTTTATGCTCCACAGTATGCTTGAATATTCTAATTTGTTGGAGCACTGTTATTATTTTTTATCAAAGGTCATACTTTTGATAAACTGACGAGATGACTCAACTCAAAAAAGAAATTTATCTTCAATTTTATGAAAAAAAGCATGGAAAAGGTATTTTAATGCTTACTTTCTTTTTCACTTAACTTATAAAATGACGGTAGCCTCAGAACTAAAATATTTTGCCCGCAACAATCACACACAGATATTTGTCATAGGAAAAAGTCATGCCCAAACGCACAGATATAAAATCTATTCTTATCATCGGAGCAGGACCTATTATCATTGGTCAGGCATGTGAATTTGATTATTCAGGCACTCAAGCCTGTAAAGCATTAAAAGAAGAAGGTTACCGAATTATTTTGGTAAATTCTAATCCTGCCACGATTATGACAGATCCAGATCTAGCTGATGCAACTTATATAGAGCCCATTACTCCTGAAATAGTTGCCAAAATTATTGCTCACGAGCGTCCCGATGCCCTTTTGCCCACTATGGGAGGACAAACAGCCCTCAATACTGCTTTATCATTAAAGCGTATGGGTATTCTAGACCGCTATCATGTTGAAATGATAGGAGCCAATGCTGATGCTATTGATAAAGCTGAAGATCGTGCTTTATTCCGCCAAGCGATGGCAAAAATCGGTTTGGAAACGCCACGCTCTATGTTAGCCAATGCAACAGAACTGAAAGAAGAAAATCGCCAACAACACGCAAAAACGTGTGCTGAACTTAAAGCAAAACTTTCTGGTGCTGCGCTTGACAAAGCACTCGAAGAACTTGAGCGCAACTGGCGACATACCGAAGCTGATCGCAAACAACATTATATTGCTCATGCAACAGCAAAAGCAGTTCAAGCTCTTGATGTTGTTGGGCTTCCAGCTATTATTCGTCCTTCATTCACCCTTGGTGGAACTGGTGGTGGAATCGCTTATAACCGCTCTGAATTCTATGAAATTATTGAACGTGGGCTTGAAGCTTCACCAACAACAGAAGTATTAATTGAAGAAAGTGTTTTAGGGTGGAAAGAATATGAGATGGAAGTTGTTCGTGATAAGAACGACAACTGTATCATCGTTTGTTCTATTGAAAACATTGATCCAATGGGGATTCATACCGGTGATTCGATCACTGTAGCACCTGCTCTCACCTTAACCGATAAAGAATATCAATGTATGCGTAATGCTTCGATTGCTGTTTTGCGAGAAATTGGTGTTGAAACGGGGGGATCCAATGTACAGTTTGCTGTCAATCCTGAAAATGGGCGCCTCATTGTTATTGAAATGAATCCGCGTGTTTCTCGCTCTTCAGCGCTTGCCTCAAAAGCAACGGGGTTTCCCATTGCCAAAGTAGCGGCTAAACTGGCTGTTGGTTATACACTTGATGAATTAAAAAATGATATCACGGGTGGTGCAACACCAGCATCATTTGAACCTTCTATTGACTATATTGTGACAAAAATTCCTCGTTTTGCGTTCGAAAAATTTCCCGGTTCATCACCTGTCCTCACAACTGCGATGAAATCTGTAGGAGAAGTCATGGCAATTGGACGCACTTTTCAAGAATCGTTACAAAAAGCACTCCGTGGACTTGAAACAGGGCTTACGGGTCTTGATGAAATTGTGATTCCAGAGCATGCTGAAGGTGATGAAAAAAGTTCTATACGCTCAGCCATTGCCATACCAAGCCCTGATCGTCTACGCTATATTGCTCAAGCCATGCGCACAGGCTTACCCTTAAATGAGATTCACCAAATTAGCAAAATTGATCCGTGGTTTTTAGAACAAATAGCCTCCATCATTGAAATGGAGCAGCGTATCCGCATTCATGGATTACCCCAAGACGCAGATAATTTACGTATGTTAAAAGCTATGGGCTTTTCAGATGCGCGATTAGCCTCCCTTACAGGGAAAGAACCCGATTATATCGCAGCTTTACGTAAATCACTGAATGTTAAACACGTCTTCAAACGGATTGATACTTGTGCCGCTGAATTTTCTTCTCCTACAGCCTATATGTATTCAACATATGAAGTTCCCTTTGCAGGTGTAGAGCACTCGGAAGCACACGTTTCTGAACGCAAAAAAATTGCTATTTTAGGCGGTGGACCAAACCGCATTGGGCAAGGTATTGAATTTGATTACTGTTGCTGCCACGCTGCTTTTGCACTGCGTGATGCAGGATTTGAAGCGATTATGATTAACTGTAATCCTGAAACAGTTTCAACCGACTATGATACCTCTGATCGCCTTTACTTTGAATCTTTAACAACAGAAGACGTTATCGCTATTTTAGAAGCAGAACAGGAAAAAGGAGATTTGGTTGGAGTCATCGTCCAATTTGGCGGACAAACACCCTTGAAATTGGCAAGCGCTCTAGAAAAACACAATATCCCCATCCTAGGTACTTCACCTGACGCTATCGACTTAGCAGAAGATAGAGACCGCTTTCAAAAACTGTTATTTAAACTTAATTTAACACAACCTCAAAATGGTATTGCCCACTCCATTGAACAAGCACGCCTCATTGCCCACGAACTAGGCTTCCCTTTGGTTGTACGTCCCTCTTATGTTTTAGGAGGACGTGCTATGCAAATTATTCGTGATGAACGTAGCTTACAAAATTATTTACTTGAGAGTGTCCCTGAATTAATTTCAGAAGATATCAAAGTCCGTTATCCTAACGACACAACAGGACAAATCAATATATTGCTTGGTAAAAATCCGCTTCTCTTTGATACCTATTTAACAGAAGCAATTGAAGTAGATGTTGATTGTCTATGTGATGGTAACGAAACACTAATCGTTGGTATTATGGAACATATTGAAGAAGCTGGTATCCACTCTGGTGATTCAGCATGTTCTCTACCAGTCCATACGCTCTCAAATAAAATAGTTACTGAATTAGAGCGCCAAACCAAAGCATTAGCACAAGCACTTCATGTTCGCGGCTTAATGAATGTACAATATGCTATAAAAGATGACACCATTTATGTCTTAGAAGTCAATCCCCGTGCTTCACGTACTGTCCCATTTGTTGCAAAAACGATTGGTCGCCCTATTGCTAAAATGGCTGCACGTATTATGGCAGGAGAAACGCTTCATGATGCTCTTGAAGCTTATGGTGGATTACCTTCTTTGCAAAAAAAACAACATATTGCCGTCAAGGAAGCAGTATTTCCTTTTGCTCGTTTTTCAGGTGTTGATACACTTCTTGGTCCAGAAATGCGCTCAACCGGTGAAGTTATGGGACTTGACTATGAATTTTCGCTTGCTTTTGCTAAAGCCCAACTTGGAGCTGGTGTAAAACTCCCTAAAGAGGGAACTTTGTTCGTTTCTGTAAGGGATGAAGATAAAAAACGCATCTTAAATCCTGTAAAACGTTTAACTGAGCTTGGCTTTTCTGTTGTCGCCACAAGTGGAACACAAAAATTTCTCACCGAACACCACGTTGAAGCAAAAAAAATTAACAAAGTTCTAGAGGGACACCCCCATATTGAAGACGCTATTCGTAATCGCCAAATTCAATTGATTTTTAATACAACTAGCACTGCCAGTGCCATCTCAGACTCAAAATCATTACGTTATGCAGCACTCATGCAAAATGTTCCCTATTATACAACAATAGCTGGAGCCGAAGCCGTCGTAGAAGCGATCAAAGCACTCAAAAAAAGGCACCTTGAGGTACGTTCACTACAAAGTTATTTTAGTTGAATTTTTTTCTACTTAGCAAAATATACACTGTTTTCTTATTTTTTCTTTATATAAAAATTGATTAAGACTTGCTTTTTGTTCTAAAAACTTTTATAGAGGTTTCATCGAATTTTCGGTTACGTGACTTTCTTTCCTGTGCAATCTGCACTTTCGACGAAACTTCTCCCACCTAATTTCGATCTACAACCGTATTGAAGAAATGAAAGCTTCAATGCTCAATATAATTATATATTCTAAGGAGTTTCCTATGTCTACAGGAACAGTTAAGTGGTTTAATACAACAAAAGGTTTCGGATTCATTCAGCCTAGCGATGGTAGTGCAGATGTATTTGTACACATTTCTGCCGTCGAGCGTTCAGGTCTAAACAGTCTTAATGAAGGGCAAAAAATCTCTTATGATGTTCTTCAAGATCGTCGTTCAGGAAAATTTGCCGCTGGTAACCTTGCAGCCCTTTAAAGTTTAAATTCTGCAATATTTTATTTAGAAATCTTCGTCTGTAAAGACGAAGATTTTTTTATTTTGTATAAAGCATTATTTTACCTTGTTAAAATAAAAGACTGCTTATCTCCTTTGCACAATTTATCAAACCTCTCTTATACTTCCTCAAAAACTTTCATAAAATCTACGAAGAGATTATCTTGTAAAATATCTCAAAAAAGAAGAATATAAAGCCCGTGTAAGAGTATTTTGGAAGTTTTTTATTGCATACAATATAATCTCTTATAGAATATCCTTAAAGCAATAACCATTTGTTGATATAATATAAGGATTTAAAATTATGGCTTTTATTGCCGACAAACTGTCTCGTATCAAACCTTCTGCAACAATTGCTGCTTCTCAAAAGGCCCGCCATTTAAAAGCATTAGGGCGCAATGTTATTGCTTTAAGTGCTGGAGAGCCAGACTTTGATACCCCAGACAACATCAAAAACGCGGCTATTGAAGCTATTCGAAGGGGAGAAACAAAATACCCTCCCATATCAGGAATTCCAGAATTGCGCCAAGCAATTTCTGCAAAGTTTAAAAGAGAAAATAATCTTCTTTACCAACCAGAACAAATTATTGTTGGTACCGGTGGAAAACAAATTCTCTTTAATGCATTCATGGCAACTTTGAATAAAGGAGATGAGGTCATCATTCCATCCCCTTATTGGGTTAGTTATCCAGAAATGGTCGCACTCAACGATGGTACGCCTGTCTTTTTAGAAACAAAAGCCGAATTTTCTTATAAACTCCAACCACAAGAGCTAGAAGCTGCCATTACCCCCAAAACCAAATGGTTCATCTTTAACTCTCCTTCAAATCCATCAGGTGCCGCTTATACACATAATGAATTGAAAAAACTTACAGATGTTTTAGTAAAATATCCTCATGTTTATATCCTTTCCGATGATATATATGAACATCTCACATATGAGGGTTTTACCTTTGTGACTCCAGCTCAAGTAGAACCAGCGCTTTATGAGCGTACACTCACAATGAATGGTGTTTCTAAAGCCTATGCGATGACGGGATGGAGAATCGGTTATGCAGGCGGACCACAAGAACTCATTAAAGCCATGGATACCATTCAAGGACAGCAAACATCTGGAACAAGTGTCATTTCACAATGGGCTGCGGTTGAAGCACTCAACGGGCCACAAGACTTTATTGCTAAAAATAAAAGTATTTTTCAAGCACGCCGTGATCTCGTTGTCTCCATGCTAAATCAAGCTCCTGGCATTCACTGTCCAACGCCTGAGGGTGCTTTTTATGTTTATCCTTCTTGCACCGGACTTATTGGAAAGAAAACACCCAATGGTCAACGTATTACGAATGATGAAGACTTTGCCATAGCGCTTCTAGAAACAGAAGCTGTTGCTGTCGTCCAAGGATCTGCTTTTGGACTTGGATCAACTTTTCGTATTTCTTATGCAACATCAGAAGAATTACTTGAAAAAGCTTGTATACGTATACAGCGTTTTTGCAACAGTTTAATTTAAAATTTTTAATATCATCTCTTGTGATTGTTTTTTGCCGAATGTTAGTATATCCGAGAAAATATCTGAAACTGTGTCATGGTCTAAATCTATCGATTCAGCAAAAATATCTATGAATAAACACAAAAATAGATGCTGTAGATAAAGATCAAAAAAATTTAGCTATCAAATAAATGAATCGGTCTATTATCATAAGAGATGACAAGCCTATTCTACTTTCTCCATTCAATTTATAACTCTAAAAAAGACCGAGCACTTTTAAACACAATTGCCCTTATAATCAAAGGCCCTTACAATAAAATCTCTTCTATTTCTCAGCTTCTTCTTCGTCCTAAAACGAAGAAGAAGCCACCTCCCATCGTTGTGTAAGCAATCCAGTTTCCTTTAAGTTCTATTTAATAACTACTTGATTTACTTCATAGGCTTTATGAACAAGACCTGCCTTAAATATTCACCTCACATTCTAATAAAAAGCACTTCATGTATAAGGTTTTAAATATTTTATATCACACCCCTAAAAGACAGACTTTTACAGTACAATAGAATATCCCCTCTCAAACTCCTCATTGAATTTTAGTATTCTTAAAAAAATTGTTGGATATCCACCAGTTTCGAAATTTTTTCTTTATCATCTTCCCATATATTGCAATTTCTAGGGACTCTTTCAAAAATTTAAAAAAAAGCCGGACATATGTCCGGCAAATTTGGAAAATCCTCAGAGATAAAATCAATCTGATAGATCTTCGTAAGGGAACACTCAAGAAAACGAAACTGGGAGGCAACATAATCAAGAGATAGTATTCTATGTCATTTTATAAGGAAAAGCACAATAAAGACTTAAGCGTATCTGCTATGCAATAAACACATAGCTTTAAATTTGTCTCCATCATGTACCACTCTCTTTAATTAAATAGTAAAAATGTTAACTACACCATCACACGATTGTCCATTTTTCAATATATAATAACCCTCACGGTTGCTAGCATTCATAAAAAACATTTATCCCTCTTTTCAAAAATATTTACCCGTACGAACTCCCTCCACTTTTAATGTGCAACAAATAATTTTAATTGATTCAATATAGGCAAATTTGAACCGAAAGAATATTACGGGAGTCTCAAGTTGCAAAACAGCTAATTATTCCTTATAAATTAAGATATTAATATTAAAAAGACCACTGGCGAGCTTTTAAAAAAATATAATCTCGAAAAGCATTTAACCTTGCCAAATTCTTTAAATTATAAGGATAACAAAAAAAAGTATCAAAAGAAGGAATATCAACCATATCAGGAAAAAGACGCACTAAATGCTCATCATTATTGACGATATAATCAGGAAGCACAGCAATCCCAAGATCACGCATAAGCGCATTCTTTATTGAGATGATATTGTTGATTTGTAAAACTGAAACGCGCAATGATCCATCACTTCTACCAGCCTTTTCCAACCAATTTAAACCAGACAAATAAGGTGGAACAGGTTCACCGAACGAAATAATACGATGCTCATCGAGATCAGACAATTTTTCCGGCTTTCCATAATTTGCAATATACTTTTCCGAAGCATAGACATGCATATGAATTGTAAAGAGTTTTCTTTGTATAAGATCAGGTTGTTTGGGTTGATGTAAGCGAACAGCACAATCCGCATGACACATTGTCAAATCAAGCTCTTCATCGGAAAGCAAAAGCTGAACCTGCATATCAGGATAAAGACTAAGAAATTCTGGCATACGCTCTGCAATCCACCCTGCCCCCATTCCAAAGGTCGAGGTCACACGCAAGTGCCCCGTTGGTTTTGCATAGCTTTCACTTAATTGCAAACGCACACTTTCAAGCTTCATCAAAACATCATGAGCTGTACGATAAAGAGTTTCTCCCTGTTCTGTAAGAATCAAACCACGCGCATGACGTTGAAATAAGGATACCCCAACCTCTTGTTCTAAAGCCGAAACCTGTCGTGAAACGGCTGATTGAGATAAATGAAGTTTTTGAGCAGCATGCGTAAAAGATCCCGCTTCTGCTGCAGCGTGAAAAACCCTTAACTTATCCCAATCCAACGGTGGCGCCACAATTAATTCTACCTCTATATTCTCTATGTTCTCAATGAATGACTAACGCCTGGGTATATCCAAAAACCGTTCTGCTTCCAACGCTGCCATACATCCTCTTCCCGCAGCTGTTACAGCTTGGCGGAATGTTTCATCTGTCACATCCCCAGCAGCAAAAACACCAGCAATGCTTGTTGCTGTTGAGTCGGGTGCTGTCCATAAATAGCCGCCTCGTTTTTGTTTCAGCTGTCCTTCAAACAGAGAAACAGCAGGATCATGCCCAATGGCAATAAATATGCCCTCTGCATTCACTTTCATCTCGTGACCTGTCTTAACATTTTTCAGACGTGCCCCTGTTACAACAGCGCCCATTGAATCTTGAGCTGGCAGCCCCACAATTTCTTCAACCACATGATCCCAAAGAACACGCACATTATTACAAGCCAGCAACCTATCTTGTAAAATTTTTTCTGCCCGAAACTGCCCCCGCCTGTGAACCACGCTTACACTTTTAGCCAAATGCGATAAATAAAGTGCTTCTTCAACAGCCGTATTTCCTCCTCCCACGACAATAACGTCCTTATCACGATAAAAAAAGCCATCACATGTAGCACAAGCGGAAACACCTCCGCCCATAAAGGTCTGTTCACTTTCTAAACCAAGCCAGCGCGCTTGAGCTCCTGTTGCAATAATCAGTGCATCACAAGAATATTGTGTTCCTGAATCCCCATATAAGACAAAAGGATACTTCAACAAATCAGCCTTTATAATTGTATCATAAACAATTTTTGTCCCCATATTCTCAGCTTGTTTTGCCATTTGTTCCATCAACCATGGTCCTTGAATGGGATCTGCAAAACCTGGATAATTCTCAACATCAGTTGTAATTGTTAATTGTCCACCCTGCTGCAAGCCCGTCACCAAAACCGGCTTAAGCATTGCTCTTGCTGCATAGACCGCCGCTGTATAACCAGCCGGACCTGAGCCAATAATTAGCAGACGAATATGCGATTGTACCATTAAATCCCCTTCACTTTATTATAAATTAATTATTCTATAAATGATAACGGAATGCAGCCTTTTAAAAAAATATTTTTCAAGAGCCCTAATTATGTTATGTATACTTCTTTTCAAGTTTTATGAAAAGGTCTGATTACTAATTCATCAAGGCACGCTAATGTTAAGAATTAATCCTTATCCTATAAAGAGAAAAATGTAACTTCTTATGAGCACAAAACCATAATAAAAAGAGATACAAAGATAGGGAACGATCATTTTTCAATTTATTATCAATGTCTGTGCACGTTTTGCCTTAATCATGGGAGGAGCAATGCTTTTGCCAATTTTTGTGGATTTGCACGACAACAATCGTAATTGGATAAGCTTTCTCTATTCTTGTGCCATAACCACCATGTTAGCAACGCTGATTCTTTTAGCAACTAAGGGAGCTACTTGTCGCTTTTCAGCACGGCTTGGCTTTATGCTCACTGTTTGTCTTTGGCTTACAGGAAGCATCGTAGGTGCCTTACCTCTTTATCTTTCTCCTCTTCCCATTTCTCTAGCAGGAGCCATTTTTGAATCTGTTTCTGGAATTACAACAACAGGCTCCACAGTCCTTTCTGATCTTGATAATTTATCGCGAAGTATTTTATTATGGCGTTCTCTTATATGCTGGATTGGGGGCATTGGTTTTATCGGTTTAGCCCTCTTAATTTTGCCTTCACTGCGTGTGGGTGGCGTGCGACTTTTTCATATGGAATCATCTGATAAATCTGAAAAAATATTGCCTCGCATCA
The DNA here is from genome assembly GCF_042195865.1 of Bartonella sp. AP36NXGY. Lineage (NCBI taxonomy): Bacteria > Pseudomonadati > Pseudomonadota > Alphaproteobacteria > Hyphomicrobiales > Bartonellaceae > Bartonella > Bartonella sp. AP36NXGY. The sequence goes on from NZ_JBHIPD010000002.1 coordinate 155,421, forward strand.
ACCAAATTGCTAACGGAATTATCATCGCTTATGTTGGGTTAACATTGGCTTGTATGCTTTCTTATTTTGCTGCAGGCATGAATTTATTTGATGCCATTAACCATGCAATGAGTACAGTAGCAACAGCTGGTTTTTCAACGCATGATGCTTCTTTTGGCTATTTTTCTGATACACCAGCCATCTTAATTATTTCAACAATCTTCATGTTGCTTTCTGCTTTACCTTTCGTACTTTATGTTAAATTAGTCCTTCCTGGACACTCCAAACGCTTCCTTGACCCACAAGTGATTGTTTTTCTCCATATCGTTCTCCTTTTCAGCTTTGCTTTAGCGGCATGGCTACGGTTTTATGATCATCGCGCGTTCCACTTGATTTTCCTTGATGTCATTTTTCACCTTTCATCCATTATTAGCACCACCGGTTACAGCGCTGAAGATTATCAACTTTGGGGACCGTTTGCGCTTGGAATTTTCTTTATTGTTTCTTTTACAGGCGGATGTGCTGGTTCTACTTCTGGTGGTATGAAAATCAATCGCCTCATTATTCTTTGGCGTATTACACAAACAAATATACAAAAACTTCTTTCTCCTAATGTCGTTGTAAAAGCGCGCTACGATCACTCAAATATATCAAATGATGTTGCTCAAGCCGTTTTGTTTTTTGTCTGCCTTTATATGTTTTGCCTTGTTATCGGCACTGCACTTTTGCTTACAACCGGTCTTGACTTTACCTCTGCCTTTACGGGGGTCTTAACCGCACTTTCAAATGTTGGTCCAGGCTTTGGAGATATTATTGGCCCCACTGGTAATTTCTCTACAATCAACGATCATGCTTTATGGATTTTAAGTTTTCTAATGTTAGCTGGACGCCTTGAAATCATAACAATATTCGTCCTTTTTATTCCCGCTTTCTGGCGTGAACAATTCTAATGTATAGAATATTTTATGCTACCATGATAAAAAATTGACAAGATAAAAAGGCGAGAACAGTATGCGTCATAATATTCACCCCTTACTCAATCCACTGAAGATTTTCTAAAATTTCCATACAAATCATCATATCAATGATATAAAAATAATTCAACAAAAACAATCAAATACCAATATTTTCAAAGCCATAACATATAAAACTTCACTTTATTGATCTTCTTTATCAAATAAAGTGGACGCATAGAACATTCTTTTTTACGAATAATCTCTCATGCAAAAAATATGAATATTTGCTGATAAAAGTGTTTTTTCTCTTTAATAGAGTTACACCCTTATAGAAAATAAAATGCTATTATATTACGAACTCACAAGCTTGTAAAAAACATCTCACAATACTCATCACCCCCATTTCACGACAGCCCTCATGAAAGATATAAAATGAGCACCATCATTTTTACTTAAATAACAATAAGATGCAAGTCGGTACCAAAAAATAAGATATAAATTAGTACCACCATATTATTTTCTTTCTATTAATGTCGTAACAGCCTGCATTTCAGACAATTTATAAGAAATCTCTTTACACCCTGTCTTCAATAGTTTTTATCCACCACATGCCTTCTTCCAATTGTGATGTGCAAGAAGATAGCTCTCATTGTTAATATCAACAGATTTGACATAAGAAAATCTTACGCTACTCAAAGCTCTTATTCAAATTGAAAAGGTAAGTTATCTATAAAAATCATATATATATATATATATTGATCTTAAATCCATCTTATCATGAATTTATTGAAAATATGTACGACTATTTTATCCATGGAGATACCATCATTATCTTTTTAAGACAAGAAAACGTTTTTTTTGCTATCTATTTAAGTCTTACAAAACCAACAATATCAGCACGACCCCGTATAAGATAGTGCATAAATCCCCAGACTTGAGTTAAAGCATTATTTTCTTATTCTAAAATATCAATGAATAAAAGTAGCTTTCTTCTCTCCTAGTATGCTTTATCATAAACTACATATCGCTCTCAAGCGTATACATTTTTAATCTTTTATCCAAAATTTTGGGAACTTCTTATAGTGTTCTACTAAAGACAATATAAATTTTGTAAAATAATATTTATATCATTGAGCTGTTTTCTTGATAACTATGAAAAACCTTTAAGGAAAATACTTTTATCATTCCTCAAGAAGATTTTTGATATAATAATCAAAGTCTTTTTTCTGCAAACAGTTCTTTGTAAACACTTTCAATCTTGCTTGCCTCTTTTTCCAAAGGAAAGTGCGTACGAACATGGGTTAAAGCTTTCTTTCCGGATGCCAATGTTTTTTCTACATCAGCAAAATAAGGTTCAATTGCTGCTGTTAAAGCCGCTCCATCTCCTGCTTTTACAACTGTTCCTGTCGCTTCTACAACCAATTCTTTATAAGCTCCTGCATCACTCGTTACAACCGCAACCTGTGATGCCATTGCTTCTAATGGTGTTAAACCGAAACCTTCTGTACGAGAGGGTGCAACATAAAGTGTTAAACGACGGTACCATAAAGGGATGTCCAGAATCTCACCAAGAAAAATAATGCGATCATCCAGACCAGCCTTAGCAATCTTTTGGCGTAATTCTTTTTCAAAATGATAATATTGCTCTGTCGTACGACCAGCGATAAGTGCTGTCCATTCAGGATAGTCAGGCAATAATGCTATCATGGCATCAACAAATAAATCTGTTCCCTTTGAGTAGCGCAGACGCCCAAAACATCCTACCGCATATTTTCCTGGAAATCCTGTCGAAGAAAAGTAATCATCAAGAGTGTGTGGTGGAGTAAAACGCCTCACATCCACCCCATGCATAATAACCTTATGAGGCACTTCTAAATAGACGCCCGTACGTGTACTGGTAGCGATAACCCTATCCATACAGCGAATCAACCATTTGGTAAAAGGCTTATGATGACGTTGTGAAGCCGATGTGAAGATAAGTTTCAGCTTCATTCGCAAAACATCGCGCAAAAAGATCCCACAAAGCATCTCAATATTGCGTCGTGCATGCCAAATACGAAACGGCTTCCCTTTCGGACTTTTCCAAAGTCCGAAAAGGTCCCTAAAGGCAAGAGTTGGTAAAGTTCGTGGTAAACCAAACCCCAAAGTGGATATACGCACACCCTGTTCGCGTTGCAGTGGAATAAGCTGAATAATCGTAGATGTTACTCCCGACAAACGCCTTTTAAAGTGAGGCGCAATAATTTCAGTTTCGTCCAAAGATACACGCATAATAATCCATATGTTATTTAGATGTACTGAACCTTAATGATCTCGTAATTATGCGCACCACCTGGTGCATTCACCTCAATCACATCACCTTCTTGCTTGCCAATAAGTGCACGTGCGATAGGCGAAGAAATAGAGATTTTACCAACCTTTACATCAGCTTCTTGATCCCCTACGATCTGATACACTTTTTTTTCCTCAGTATCCTCATCCAAGAGTTTAATGGTTGCACCAAATTTTATTTTGTCACCTGAAAGACGCGAGACATCTATAACTTCTGCTCGTGCGATATAATCTTCAAGCTCATTTATACGCCCCTCATTATGACTTTGTGCTTCTTTAGCTGCATGATACTCAGCATTTTCAGATAAATCACCATGCGCACGCGCCTCAGAAATTGCTTCAATAATTCGCGGACGCTCCTGTTGTTGACGCCAACGCAACTCTTCTTTAAGACTCTCAAAACCAGCTGTAGTCATCGGAACTTTTTCCATAATCCGTCCCTTTCTATTACACGGAAGGTTTAATAAAAATACAAAAAACGGCTTCCAAAATTACTTTTGGAATCCGAAAACTACGATCTTTTTTATTATATAGTACAGTATCGCTGTTTTCCATATAAAAATAAATAAAGGAAACAAAACATGCACAAATAGTGATTAAAACATCTCATTTTGGTGTTTAAAACGTTAAACTTCACTCTTCTCTTTAAAGTGTCCTAAAGAAGAAAGAATTGTATTTTTTTCTGTTTTATCATAATCTAGTAAAAGAAATTATATAGAATATGAAGAGAGAAGGATAGAAAATCTCTAAAGAAATTCTTTACAGAAAAATGAAAAAAATCGTCATTTTTTTTATGTTTGGCTCTTTCTTTTTAGCCACAACAATATCAGAGGCAGCAGATGCTTTTGTTACGAGAAATCTTAATTTTAGAACAGGTCCCAGCACTCAATATGCACTTTGCGGCTTAATCTCTGCTGGAGAATTAGTTTTTGTTAAAAACTGTGAAGGAAATTGGTGCCATATCCGATATAACACTCAAATAGGTTGGGTGTCATCTCGTTATCTTTCATTTAAAGATGGAAATGATCTTTATCACACATATACAATGTCTTTAATGCCCAAACGTACCGATTATTCTCCATAACAGCCATAATAACTTATGCCCTCTTGAATATCATCATGGCAAAAATACAATAGTGTTCACGAACAACCACAAATATGCTCCTTCCAAAGAAATACTTCGAAGAATTTGTCTCATAAAAAACTTGATCAATATCCTAATGAAGGCTCCAATAAACCAAAACAAATCTGTTCAATAACGTTTTGCTGTTGTCGTAATAAATTTGTAAAAATTAGTATTTTCTTTAAAATCACCAGCACTTTTCTATCAAAGGATACAACAATGAAAAATGGTGTTACTGCAACAGTAGAAGCTCTTTCTGCTCTTATTGCTTCAGGTAATCCTCTTTTTAAGAATGGTGCATTATGGACACCTCACCGCCCCATTCGTCCTGAAAAATCTGAAGGTGGTATTCCATTTCAACTCGAAACATCTTTTAAACCAGCGGGAGATCAACCTCAAGCCATTAAAACTCTGGTTGAGGGAATTCAAAAAAATGAACGTACACAAGTGCTTTTGGGTGTTACCGGCTCAGGGAAAACCTATACAATGGCCAATATCATTGAAAAAACACAGCGTCCAGCTCTGATTTTAGCTCCCAATAAAACTCTAGCAGCGCAGCTTTATGGGGAATTTAAAAGTTTTTTTCCCCATAATGCCGTCGAATATTTTGTTTCCTATTATGACTATTATCAACCAGAAGCCTATGTTGCACGCTCAGACACTTATATTGAAAAGGAATCCTCAATTAATGAACAAATCGACCGTATGCGCCATGCTGCAACACGCGCTGTCTTAGAGCGTGATGATGTTATTATCGTCGCATCTGTCTCCTGCATCTACGGAATTGGTTCCGTAGAAACCTATACGGCCATGACCTTCGAAATAGAAAAAGGGGACAAACTCAATCAACGAAAACTCTTGGCTGATTTAGTCTCTCAACAGTATTATCGACAAGATATCAACTTCGTTCGTGGTTCCTTTCGTGTACGAGGGGATACAATCGAAATTTTCCCTGCCCACCTCGAAGATCGTGCTTGGCGTATTTCGCTCTTTGGCGATGAAGTGGAAACAATTACGGAATTTGATCCTCTCACCGGACAAAAAACAGGCGATCTTCAATCAATTAAAATTTATGCCAACTCACACTACGTAATACCACGCCCAACACTTAACCAAGCGATGAAATCTATCAAAATGGAACTCGTTCAACGCCTCGATGAGTTGAACGAAGCTGGACGTCTTTTAGAAGCACAACGTTTAGAACAACGTACAGTTTTTGATTTGGAAATGTTGGAAACCACCGGTTCATGTCCAGGAATTGAAAATTATTCACGTTATTTAACAGGACGAAATCCCGGTGAACCACCCCCAACTTTATTCGAATATATTCCACTCAATTCTCTTGTTTTTATCGATGAAAGCCATGTAACCATTCCCCAAATTGGTGGTATGTACCGAGGTGATTTTCGCAGAAAAGCAACCTTAGCAGAATATGGTTTTCGCCTCCCTTCTTGTATGGATAACCGTCCTTTGCGCTTTGAAGAATGGGATGCTATGCGCCCACAAACGATTGCTGTCTCCGCAACACCTGGACGGTGGGAAATAGAACAATCTCACGGTACTTTTGCAGAACAAGTTATTCGCCCCACAGGGCTTGTTGACCCACCAACAGAGGTTCGTCCAGCCAAAAATCAAGTCGATGATGTTGTGAATGAAATTCGTAAAACAATTCAAAAAGGCTACCGCACACTAGTGACCGTCCTAACCAAGCGTATGGCCGAAGATTTAACGGAATATCTCCACGAACAAGGTATTCGTGTACGCTATATGCATTCCGACATTGATACATTAGAACGCATTGAAATTCTACGCGATCTTCGGCTTGGCACCTTTGATGTCCTCATCGGTATCAACTTGCTCCGAGAAGGCTTAGATATTCCAGAATGTGGTTTTGTTGCCATTCTAGATGCCGATAAAGAGGGCTTTTTGCGCTCTGAAACTTCCCTCATACAAACAATCGGACGTGCTGCACGTAACGTAGATGGCCGTGTTATCCTCTATGCAGATACGATCACTGGTTCCATAAAACGAGCCTTACAGGAGACACAAAGACGTCGACAAAAACAAATAGCCTATAATGAAGAACACCATATCACACCGAAAAGTATCAAAAAAAATATCGGAGATATTCTCAATTCATGCTATGAAAACAACCATATTCGTACAAATATCCCTGATGTCATCGAGAAAAAAAATATGGTTGGCAACAATTTAGCATCTCATATTAAACACCTCGAAAAATTAATGCATGAAGCAGCTGCTGATCTTAATTTTGAAGAAGCAGCACACCTTCGCGATGAAATCAAACAATTACAAAAGATAGAACTAGAACTCGCGGAAAATCCCTTAACACATCATAGCGAACAATCCACCCATGAGCGCGTATTACAACCAAGTCTTTTCTCCAAACCAAACCTTGCACACATGGGACCAACCATGGACACTGGTATTTTGGAAAATCAAAAAGGAAAATCTCGTAAAAACACCCCTAATCAAGCAACAATAAAACGAAAAAAACGCAATCAATGAAGGAGCAAAAAATTTCAAACCGCATAAAATAATCTTCAGCTCTTCTAAAAAAAGACGAAAGCTCAAAAGCAAACAGCGTTATCCGAAAAATAGACAACCTCCAACATCAAGGGTGCTTCAATTTGTCTAAAACAACATGAGAGAGAACATTTTATAAAAAATTTCTAAAATATATTATCTTTATACAGTTATACTCTGATATCTAACTCAATATTATTTATCCTTACAAGAAAATATTCAAATAGGACACTGTCCTATAATACAAATAAAGTAAAATAAGACTTTATCATAGCACCATAAGCCTATGATAAAAAATGATAACTTTTATTCATATCCCTATTGTTCAATTCATATTGTACCAAACAATAAAAAATTATCCCTAAATAAAGAGTTTATATTCCATAGTAAAAAATCGTGGACTCTCAATACAAACTTATTAATTAACCTCAAGCAGAGTACATTAATTGAAATCAAAATTCTGTTATGATTTCATTTTACTGTCTCCGCGATAGATTTAACTAAATAAATTTTTATTTTTTTGTCACAATAAAGTCCAAAATTGTTCAGGCTCTATTCAGTTTGAAACGTGTAGGATGTGAAAAATACGAATTTACACAAGGAGCATCATTATGAAAAAAGTGATCAGGTTAGCGGTATTATCAGCAATGTCAACTGTGACCGTTTTGATGCCGCTAAATGCAACGCTTGCGGATATGGCATGGAATCGTAGTGACTCTATCTCGAGAGAAATAGATGATATGATGAGGAAGATGCGTAAAGAAACAGATGATGCGATAAGGGAAATGAGGAAGAAAGCTGATATTCTGCCTTGCGGTTTTTCTCGCTCCCATTGTTCTGATAAAAAACGTAGCTTTTTATCTGATGATTTCCAAAAGTTTGTTGATGATTTCCACAAGAGTTCTGATGACGACAAGAGAAGATTTAAAGCCAAACATGAAAGGTCTGTAGCCAAACATAGTAAGACGGAACAACAACAACACCATCATCACCACCACCACCATTATCATCATGTTGAAAACAAAACATATCATTACGTCGAGCGCAAAAAGACAAAACACAGTAATATTCATATAGATAACTCAGGAGATGCTTTAGCGGTGGGTATTCTTGGTCTTGCAACAGGTACGATTCTTGGTACAATTTTAAAAAAACCAGAACAGCCACAAGTGGTTTATCAAATAGTACCACAAAATCAGGTAATTTATCAAAAAGTTCCGCAAAATCAAAGAGTTTATCAAGTGCAGCAAACGGTGGCATATGAGCCACTCCAGCAATCATTAGAATCTGATTGGCTTAACTATTGCAAGAAAAAATACCGTTCTTTCAACCCTAAAACAGGAACTTTCCGAGACCGTAATGGTTTGGAACACGTTTGTTATGCCCCAATAAATTAACTTCTGTTCTGCCCTACTAAAAAGTCTTAAATGGCAAAAAAAAACGCTTCAAAGCGTTTTTTATTTGCTCATATATTAAAATCTTGAAGAAAAGGATTATTTTGGCGCTCATAGCCTATGCTACTTTTGGGACCATGCCCACAGATAAAACAAACATCATCGCCTAAGGGTAAAACTTTTTCTCGAAGAGATTGCATCAATTTTTCATAAGAACAGAAGGGGAAGTCCGTACGTCCAATAGAACCACGAAAGAGAACATCACCCAAGAGGGCTAAGCGCTCTTTTTCATTGAAATAAATAACATGACCAGGGGAATGCCCCAGTGTATGTAAAACCCTAAACTCATGTCCAGCAAAATACACACACTCACCATCTTCTAACTATATCGAACAACGCACCACGATGCTTTCGGGTGTAAGCCATGATTTAAGAACCATTCTCACCCGTTTTAAACTTCAGCAAGCGTTAGCAAATACTGACTTTGATATCAAGCTGCTTGAACAAGATGTGAGCGACACGCAAAACATGTTAGAAGATTACCTTGCTTTTGCCCGTAGTGAAGAAAGTGAGTGTGTTAAAACTTTTGATTTAAATGCTCTTATGCAAAAATTCTCTACCGATGTGCATCTTCACAAACGTCAATTTTCCTACACCATTGAAAGCCCTACACCAATACAAGCACGCCCACGTGCCTTCAGGCGTCTCATCAGCAATCTTGTGTCAAATGCATTTTGTTATGCCAATACTGTCAAACTAACAGCCATATCCCAACAAGAATGTTTCCCATATATCAAAAAAAGTTCCCGCAATATATTATATTTATACAGTTATAATATGATATCGAACTCAATATTTAGCCTCACAAGAGAGTGGTCAAACAGGACTGTATTCAATCACACAAATAAGGTTCTATCTTAGCACCATAAGCCTATAATAAAAAACGATAACTTTTGTTCATACACCTATTGTTCAATTCATATTGTATCAAGCAATAAAAAATTACTCATCAATAAATAATTTATAACCAATAGTAAAAAATCTGGTGCTCTAAATACAAGCTGCTTAATTAATCTTAAGAAGAGTACATTAATTGAAATCAAAATTCTGTCATGATTTTATTTTATTGTATTGATAATAGTTTTAACTAAATGAATTTTTATTTTTTTGTCACAATAAAGTCCAAAATTGTTCAGTCTCTATTCAGTTTGAAACGTGTAGGATGTGAAAAATACGAATTGACACAAGGAGCATCATTATGAAAAAACTCTTCAGATTAGCGGTATTATCAGCAATGTCTACTGCAACCGTTTTGATGCCATTAAATCCAACGCTTGCAGATATGGCATGGTATCATAACTATGACATGAGAAGGGAGGCTGGTTTACCGTCTCACAATTTTAGCTCCCATTTTTCTCATAGTGAACATCACTCTTTTGATAACCCCCACACGCGTCATTATGTTAGCCATAAATGGGGAGCACAACAACACCATCATGTTGAACACAAGACATATCATTATGTCGAGCGCAAAAAGACAAAACACAGTAGTATTAATATAAATAACTCAGGAGAAGCTTTAGCAATGGGCATTCTTGCTCTTGCAGCAGGTGCACTTCTCGGCAAAATTTTTAAAAAATCAGAACAGCCACAAGTTGTTTATCAAACCGCACCACAGCATCAAATTGTATATCAACAGGTTCCACAAGAACAGATAATTTATGAAGCTCCGCAAACGGTGGAATATGAGCCAGTACAACAATCATTAGAATCTGATTGGCTTAACTATTGCAAGAAAAAATACCGTTCTTTCAACCCTAAAACAGGAACTTTCCGAGACCGTAATGGTTTGGAACACGTTTGTTATGCCCCAATAAATTAACTTCTGTTCTGCCCTACTAAAAAGTCTTAAATGGCAAAAAAAAACGCTTCAAAGCGTTTTTTATTTGCTCATATATTAAAATCTTGAAGAAAAGGATTATTTTGGCGCTCATAGCCTATGCTACTTTTGGGACCATGCCCACAGATAAAACAAACATCATCGCCTAAGGGTAAAACTTTTTCTCGAAGAGATTGCATCAATTTTTCATAAGAACAGAAGGGGAAGTCCGTACGTCCAATAGAACCACGAAAGAGAACATCACCCAAGAGGGCTAAGCGCTCTTTTTCATTGAAATAAATAACGTGACCAGGGGAATGTCCTGGGGTGTGAAAAACCTTAAACACATGTCCAGCAAAATGAACGCACTCACCATCTTCTAACCATTGGTCAGGAATACAGATGCAAGCATCAGTGATGCCATAATTTTTTGCGCTTTCGCTCACGGCATCCATCACAGGCTTATCATCGCGATGTGAACCGATAATTTTTACATTAAGCGCTTCTTTCACTTGCATTGCTGCTCCTACATGATCAAAATGACCATGTGTTATCCAAATAGCCTCAACGATAACACCATTCTTTTCGATTACGTCTTGAATTCGTGGCCAATCACCACCAGGATCAACGAGAACCCCCGTTTTACATTCACTATCAAAAAGCAAAGTGCAATTTTGTTGGAATGTCGTAACTGGAATAATATGTATATTAAGACTACCCATAATATCCTTTTCAAAAATAACTTTTTTAAATTTATAAATAAAACTTTCTTTCCTTTAAGGTAAAGGTGCTGCTCGACAGCTTTATACAACTTATGTAAACTTGCATTTTGTGTAAACTAAATTTTTATCAAGGTTTTTTTAAGAATGAGCAATCACGTTCAAGTTTTGTGTGACGATGCCCCTCACCTTCTTGTGATTGATGACGATACACGTATTCGCAATCTTTTATTTCAGTTTCTCATTAAAAATGGATTTCGTGTTTCAGTTTCAGCCAATGCGAATGAAGCAAGACGACTATTGGCAAGTTTAGATTTTGATCTTCTTATTGTTGATGTCATGATGCCTGGTGAAAACGGTATTGACCTCACTCATTCACTCCGCCAAACAAAAAATGTCCCTATCTTCATGCTAACAGCTTTATCAGAAATAGACAATCGTATCCGTGGATTAGAAGCAGGGGCAGATGATTATCTGGCTAAGCCGTTTGACCCTCGTGAACTTCTCCTTCGCATCAACGCCATTTTACGACGAGGTTTTCCCCTTAGCCAACCCAAAATTGAGCAAATCGTTTTTGGTCCTTATATATTTTCAATTTCACGACGCGAACTCAAAAAAGGAGGAGAAATTATTAAATTAACAGATAAAGAGCAAGAAATGATGGTCATTTTTGCCGAAAATGCAGGCGATACAATTCCGCGCCATAAATTTGCGACCGATGACAGCAATATAAGTGAACGTGCCATTGATGTGCAGATCAACCGCCTTCGTCGTAAAATAGAAAAAAATCCAGCACTCCCTATATGGCTCCAAACTGTGCGAGGAATAGGGTATAAACTCTCAATTGAATAGGCGCACAATGTTCAAACCTTTAAGATTTTTTTTTCGATGGCTAACGAAAAAGATGCCTAAACGGCTTTATGCTCGTTCTTTGATCATTATTATTGCTCCCATGGTGCTTCTGCAAACGGTCATTGCTTACGTCTTTATGGAACGTCATTGGCAAATGGTAACCGAGCGTCTTTCAACTGCTGTCGTGCATGATATTTCAGCCATTATTGATATTCTTGAAACATATCCACAACAAGATAACTATGAAGATATCAAGCGTATTGCACAACAACGTATGGGATTAAACATTTCTATTTTATCTCCTGCCCCCTTACCCCCACCAGGACCTAAGCCATTTTTTGCAATTCTTGATTATTTTCTAAGTGAAGAAATCACCCGCCAAATTAACCGTCCCTTCTGGATCGATACTGTAGGAGATTCTGATCTTGTTGAAATCCGCATCCACCTTGGTCACAATATCTTACGCGTCTTTGCTCCACGCAGCCAAGCTTATGCTTCCAATACTGCTATTTTTTTAAGCTGGATGGTAGGAACAGCTCTTGTTTTATTGCTGATAGCAATTTACTTTTTGCGCAATCAAATCAAACCGATTCAACAATTGGCTGAAGCAGCAGAAAGCTTTGGACGCGGTCGTCCTTTACCAAAAGGATTTCAACCACAAGGAGCTGATGAAGTTCGTCGTGCAGGCATCGCTTTTGTACGCATGCGTGAACGTATTGAACGCCAAATTGAGCAACGTACCATGATGCTCTCAGGAGTAAGTCATGATTTAAGAACCATTCTTACACGCTTTAAACTTCAGCTAGCATTAGCAAATACTGACTTTGATATTAAACCGCTTGAGCAAGATGTAAGTGACATGCAAAATATGTTAGAAGATTATCTTGCTTTTGCTCGTGGTGAAGGAAGTGAAAGTGTCAAAACTTTTGATTTAAATGCTCTTATGCAAAAATTCTCCGCCGATGCTCATCTTCACAAACGTCAATTTTCTTACACTATTGAAGGTCCTACAGAAATACAAGTACGTCCCCGTGCTTTCACACGCTTAGTCAGCAATCTTGTATCAAATGCATTTTGTTACGGTACGACCGTTAAACTAACCGCTAACTCTCAACTAGAATCTTTTATATTGATAATCGATGATAATGGACCTGGAATTCATGAAAATATGCGCACAGAAGTTTTTAAGCCATTCTTTCGACTTGATAAAGCGCGAAATCAAGATGCAAGTGGAACAGGACTTGGTCTTTCTATTGCCCAAGACATAGCACGCAGCCACGGTGGCAACATACAATTAGATGAGAGCCCTCTAGGGGGGGTGCGCGCTATTCTTGATATCCCCCTATGAGTAATATTTCAGCAAACCGTCTGTAAAAATAACAGACTGTATATTTTAGGCATTCCCTACAGTTTCAAACAAAGTGTACTGTAGTGCCTTGTAAGCACTTTCTCCCGACAAAGCAACCATCTGAAATGCAACATAATGGCTTTCACAGACTTTAAGTGCATGTATCAACAATGTTTCAACCTGTATATGAGATGGATGCATCCCACCAGCCAAAAGAAGACCTTGTCGATAAATAACTGAATTATTCCTTTGCCAGTAATCAAAATGTCCCAACAACAACTTTTCATTAATTGCTAGCAATAAGCGCTGTATTTCAGCTGTTTGAGCATTTTTTATAGAAAGATCAAACGAACAAGCTAAATGAAGTGCTTCATGCTCTTCCATCCATGAAAAAGCAAGACGATAGTTTGCACGTTTTCCTTCCACACAAACGCTAATTTCATCTTGTGCATCCCGCTCAAATGACCAATCATATTCACAGGCAATCTGTTCGATAAAATCAACAGGGTGCTCTTTTCTTTCTGTGGCGCAAAATGCAAGCCTCATCACAATCCTCAATCATCTTTAAACATTGTCAACAGAATATAAACCATCTAAACTGTAACAATATTTTGCTACAATCAGAACCTTTACACCAAACAAATACACATAAAAACATCGACAGTACACAAACACCCAGAACACAATCGCGCTGTTTAGGGCAACCTGATAATCATAAAACGAATCATCAAGTCTTTTCAGTGTATTGATACAATTTCATAGCGCCAGCCCCCCTGATTCAAAAAAATGTATTTTACCCCCAAAAAAATCAAAAATAAACAAATGCTCCGCTCTAACAGACTCAAGATTAAGCATTTTTTAGTTTCACGCATCATATTGAAAAATTGGGGATATTTTTTGAAGATTCTTTTTTTAAGAAACTATTTTACTTTTTTGTGTCTGCGTTTTTTAAATCATCTTTTTTTAAATCATCAAGGCGCCTTTTCAAATCAGCATTATCAGCATGGATTTTCAGCACCATCTCCTTAAAAGTCTCAAACTCTTCGCGAGAAACAAGATCAAGTTTGTTTGCTATCTTTTCAGCCTGCACACGAAAAGCTGTTCCAGCTTCACGTCGTATGCCTTGCGCAACGTCAGCAGCATCCGTTGCTAATTTTGCTAATTCATCAAAAATACGGTTTGATCCATTACGCATAACATTTTTCCTTAAATTTTAATTATTGACGCACGCATTATAGCGTATTCTCATAACATTTAGATACTGTAATTTGTTCCTTTTACTCTATATTTTACATACTATGTAGACTTTTCATAACGATTTTGTTTAAGAGTTTTTAATACTCCTTTTATCACCATATTTTTTTACCGCGATAAATCAGTGGAAATCTATCACCCTTTCTGTCTAGCCTCCCTACTGACTTGACCATTGTGCATTCATCTGTCATTTCTGATCATCAGAGTCACTTCATATTCATCTCATAATGTAAGATGCTTAACTCATGAACAATTTGTCTTGTCCAGCCATTGCTTTTCCGTCTTTTCTTGATCCTGTCATTATCCAGCTAGGTCCTATAACACTTCATTGGTATGGACTTGGTTACGTGCTGGGTATTCTTTTTGCTTGGTGGTATGCGCAAAATTTATTAAAAAAAACATCTCTATGGTATAGAAACCACCCTCCTATGGATAAAGAGAAGATCGGAGATTTTGTTGTCTGGTCTGCCATAAGTGTTGTTGTTGGAGGACGTTTAGGACAAGTTCTTGTATGGGATCCCATTTACTATTTTAACCATCCAAGTGCTATCATTGCCGTATGGGATGGGGGAATGTCCTTTCATGGCGGACTTATTGGTATTATCATTGCTATGATCTGGTTTGCCCGTAAAAATCATATTAACATACGAGCCATGTTTGATATCATTGCTGCAGGTGCTCCTATTGGTATCGGCATTGTACGAATTTGCAACTTCATCAACCAAGAGTTATGGGGCAATATTACTACACATCCTTGGGCTGTTTGTTTTCCTCTCGATCCTTACTATTTACCGCGCCATCCAAGTCAACTTTATGAAGCATTTATGGAAGGATTTCTTCTCTTCATCATCCTGTGTCTTCTTATTTTTTGGTTCAAAGCATTAAAACGTCCCGGTACTGTATCAGGGATATTTATTATAGGCTATGCAATAGCACGCAGCATTTCTGAAATTTACCGTGCTCCTCAGGAAGATCCAGAATGGTTTTCCACACTTTTCCATTCTACTGGTTTTACCTATGGCATGGCTTTATCTCTTCCCATGTTTCTTTTAGGGGGATATCTTCTTCTCCATGCCTTTAAATATAAATCGACAGAAAATGGCCAGTCTCAAAGAAAAAATTAAAGAAATTATTGCCCTTAATGGACCAATCACTGTTAGCCAATATATGACGTTGGCACTCACCGATCCTCAATTTGGTTATTATCAAACACAAACACCTTTTGGACGTGCTGGTGATTTCATTACAGCACCTGAAATAAGCCAACTATTTGGAGAGATGATTGGCATTTGGACTCTTGCAAGCTGGAAAGCTCAAGGTTGTCCTTATCCTTTTATTCTCGCTGAAATAGGTCCAGGACGTGGAACTTTGATGGATGACATTTTGCGAACTATCCAAAAGCTCTCTCAAACGGCATTTAATGCTGCTGAAATTTTTCTGATAGAAATAAGCAAAAAACTTGCAAAAGAACAAAAAAAACGCCTTTGCTCTTATCAAAAACAAATCCATAGCATTGAAAATTTTAATCAAATTCCTTCAAAACCTCTCTTCCTCATTGCTAATGAATTTCTCGATACACTCCCTATCAACCAATATATTAAAGTCAATGGAGAATGGAAAGAGCGCTGCATTACAGTCAATCAAAATGGAGATTTCATCTTTATTGCTGCCCCACATAGACTTCCCTCTTCTTGTCTACAAACCTATTGTTCTAAAGTGCCTGACGGAACAATTTTTGAACATGCCCCCTTACGACATCAGTTCATGAAACAAATCAGCCACCATTTAGTGCAAGTAACAGGTTCTGCTTTACTTATCGACTATGGTGCTTGTGATCTTGCTTTTGGTGATACGCTGCAAGCTCTCTCAAAACATAGATTTCGTGATGTTTTCGATGCCCCTGGTGAACATGACTTAACATCCCATGTTGATTTTTCTTTTTTAAAAACCATCGCTCTTGAACAGGGCTGTTTTGCTGAAATCTTCGAGCAAGGAGAATTTCTTTTTAAAATGGGGCTACTGGAGCGCGCAAAACAGCTTGGAGTGGGAAAAAGCACTCCTTTGCAAGATAAAATCCGCCAAGACATCGAACGGCTCGCTGGTCCAGATCAGATGGGAAAATTATTTAAAGTTTTACATTTCAGTAATAAAAACATCTCCATCCCTCCCCAATTTTGATGATCAGCGCTTTTGTCAATAAGCACATCATTATCTGAAATATTCATTGACAAATATGAACATCTCCATCCTCATTTCAAATAATCTCCATAAGGAACTTTTATGAAATCTATCCCTCATCCCATTCTTGCAAAAAATCTTTCTACTTTACACAGCCATGGGATAAAACATGGATTTTTTACACGTCAAGGTGGTGTTTCAAAAAATCTTTATCATAGTCTTAATGTTGGGAAAGGTTCAAATGATCAACCTGAACATATCGTACAGAATCGTCTTTTGATCGTCAATTATTTTTCTATTGAGGCGAAAAATTTAGTCACAGTCAATCAAATACACTCCTGTAACGTTGTCGTAGCTCATCAAGCAACTATCGGTACCCCTCCTCAAGCTGATGCTCTAGTTACGACCACCCCAGAACTCGTTATTGGGGTTCTTACAGCAGATTGCGGCCCCATTCTGTTTGCTGATCCACAAGCTGGAGTCATCGCTGCAACTCATGCTGGCTGGCGTGGAAGCTTAAATGGAATTATCGAGAAAACAATTGCTGTTATGGAAAAACAAGGAGCCAAAAGACAATCAATAACAGCAGTCCTTGGACCTTGTATTGGTCCATGCCACTACGAAGTAACAAGTGAATTTTACGACCAATTTATGGAGAGCCATAGCAAATTTCAAAAATATTTTTTAAAAACAGAAAAAGTCAATCATTTTCGCTTTAATCTATGGGCATTTATTATAAACAAACTCAAAGAAGCAGGCGTTAATGCTTCTTGTGTAGAGCTTTGTACCTATCAAGATGAACAGCGTTTTTTCTCCTATCGCCGTGCAATTCACCGCAACGAACCCGATTACGGACGGCAAATTTCCGCTATTATGCTGAAAAACAAAAGATGAGCCCCTTTTATGCTTGAGAACAATACCAAAACTGCAAAACTAAACTTTTTACCCAAATGGAAAAATAAATCCCATTGTACTTTGCTTTTTTCACGAAATTATCTAGCAGCCCATAAAATATGATAGCCTTCGCTATGATCATTTTCAATGTTTGGTTATAATGATTGAAGGCAAGATGATACTTCTTTTTATTACTCCCCTTCATTCATCTTCAATATGAAACATTCTCCATATTGAAAACATTTTTTATAAAATAATAACCAAAAAGCTTAATCAATATGTATTTCTTTGCCGCATGGAGAAAAAACTTTGCTCTAAAAGTAATAAACTTTTGGAAAAAGAGAAAACATACTGCATAGCTCTTTTATAATAATCGATAAAATTGTAAGGCTTTTGTAATTGCTCTCTTGCAATTTAATAAAAAGAAATTAAAAACCGTGTCGCATTCCCACCATGATGATTCAGAGGTTCTACTATGAAACTTTTCTGCGGAAATTCTAATCCACGCCTAGCTGAAGATGTTGCAAATTATTTGAACATCCCCTTAGGCAAAGCAACTGTAAAGCGCTTTGCTGATCAAGAAATTTTCGTAGAACTGCATGAAAATGTACGTGGACAAGATGTTTTTGTTTTGCAATCTACATCCTATCCCGCAAATGATCATTTGATGGAATTACTCATCATGATTGATGCCCTTCGTCGTTCTTCTGCGCGTCGTATTACAGCTGTTATCCCCTATTTTGGCTATGCCCGCCAAGATAGAAAACCAGGACCACGAACTCCTATTTCTGCAAAACTTGTTGCCAACCTCATTACTGAAGCAGGGGCCCATCGTGTTTTAACACTAGACCTTCATGCAGGACAAATTCAAGGTTTTTTTGATATCCCTACGGATAATCTCTATGCTGTTCCTGTCATTTCTCGCGATGTCAAAGTGCATTATTCTCTTGAAAATGTTATCGTTGTTTCACCTGATGTGGGTGGTGTGGTTCGCGCGCGCGCGCTTGCCAAGCGCTTGAACAGTTTGCTCGCTATTGTGGATAAACGTCGCGAAAGCCCCGGTGAATCAGAAGTTATGAATATCATTGGAGATGTATCGGGAAAAGATTGCCTTTTGCTTGATGATATTGTTGATTCAGGTGGAACTTTATGCAATGCAGCAAGTGCTCTGCTTAAACATGGTGCCAATAGTGTCACAGCTTATATCACGCACGGTGTTCTTTCTGGTAATGCAATCGAGCGAATTGCTAATTCAGAGATGAAAGAATTGGTTATTACAGATTCAATTATGCCAACACAAGCTATTGAGAAAACCCATAATATTCGTGTTTTGCCCATTGCCGACCTTATGGGAGAAGCAATAGCAAGGACAGCAGCAGAACAATCGGTTTCCAGCTTATTTGGTTAAAGTGGTTCCTTGGGGTCTCCCGGTGCTGTTTCAACACCAAGATCAGGAAAGGCAACAATACGTTGACCACTAAAATGCGTGTGAATAACAATAAGTCCACGCTCTTCAAAGTAGGTTAAAAGTCGGCGTGCACGGCTTAAAGAATGAGTCCCATAAAGACGTGCTAAAAATGCATCAGATGGACATGGCTTTCCCCCTAATGCGGCCTGTGCCACGTTCAAGAAGACTCCTTGAACATCTTCTTCCAAACTTTCTGATATCTGCAAAATATGTTTCCAATGTTCACTGACAGCCGTTTGTTCATCAACAAAAGCCTGAGCAATAGCCAATTTACGCCGAAATTGTGAAAGATTAAAAGGAACCTTTGACATCCCATGGATACGGCAACGAACTGAAAAATCTTGATAAAGCACCGCTGTTGAACGATAAAAAGCTTCAGAATCCTCAAGAATTTCCCGAATAATATGTTCTGCTTGCCCGTCACGCTCAACATCAGAAAGTTCAGGAAATAAACTTGGGTTTTCTTCTAACAACTCTTGTTTTTTATGCACGACCTCCTCTAACATCTCGTGCATTGACTTTTCCCTCATCGGCTCTCGTGTTTGTTTAAATGGCGTTAAAATTTCCTCTGGTGAAGCAGTAAAAACGAGCTCTTGCACATCATCCCGCTCTGTTGGAAGTGGCATTAATTTAGGGCTAGAAGAGCGTGCCAAAGTTTCAACAGAACCGATAATAATTGGTAAGGGACGTCGTGATAAAGCAGGGCCTAAAGCTATAAAATTTCCCCGTTCAAGATCTCTAAACATTTCCGCTTGGCGACGCTCCATCCCCAAAAGATCAGCGGCGCGCACCATATCAATATCTAAAAAAGTCCGCCCTATTAAAAAGTTTGAAGCTTCAGCCGCAACATTTTTGGCAAGCTTAGCCAAACGTTGTGTCGCAATAACACCAGCAAGACCACGTTTACGTCCTCGACACATCAGATTGGTCATAGCGCTCAAAGAAATTTTACGCGCTTCATCAGAAACTTCTCCTGCTGCAGTTGGAGCAAACAATTGTGCTTCATCGACAACGACAAGCATAGGATACCAATAATCACGTTCCACATCAAACAGTGCCCCAAGGAAAGCCCCTACAGCACGCATCTGTTGTTCAGTGTCCAAACCTTCAAGATTAAATACCACCGAAACCCGATGTTGTCGAATGCGATGCGCAATACGTGTCAATTCTAGTTCGCTCCGTTGAGCCTCTACAATAACATGACCAAATTTATCTGCCAAAGTTACAAAATCGCCTTCTGGATCAATTACACAATGCTGCACCCACTGAGCACTTTGCTCCAGAAGACGGCGTAAAAGATGTGATTTCCCTGAACCAGAATTACCTTGTACAAGAAGACGTGTCGCCAATAATTCTTCCAAATCAAGAAGTGCTGGCATCGATTTATGCAAAGCACGACTTTCTGACATCTCACCCAAGGCAATCTCAACCTTCATAACATCTCCAGTGTTTGATTTTGAACATATCAGTGCCAGCACATATTGGTTGATTCTCCATCCACACCGTAATTTGTAACATTTCCTCCTTTTTAACGGTAGAAATCATCGATTTTTCCCACAACTCTTGCATCTATGAATAGTTTGAACTATAGAACAAACTTCTGCGTAGACACCCTTGGAGGCAACGTAGAATGGAGTGATCGCTGTTGGTTAGCGCATATCTTCATATCCATGCAAAAACTATTACTGTTTTTGAAGGATCTCCAATCATGTAAAAAGGACTTAAATTATGAGCAAAAGCTACACTCTTAAGGCCGAAAAACGCGAGCGGGTTGGTAAGGGGTCCTCCCGTGAACTTCGCCGCAACGGTCTTATTCCTGCTGTCATTTATGGTGAAAAACAACCACCTTTGGCAATAACAGTTCCCTATAAAGAAATTTTCTACAAAATTCATGCTGGTGGCTTTCGCACCACCATTGCAACGATTATTCTTGACAAGCAAAAAATTATGGTTTTGCCAAAAGATTATCAATTAGATCCCGTGCGTGACTTTCCCCTCCATGTAGACTTTTTGCGCATTTCAGCAAAATCCGTTGTAGAAGTGAATATTCCTGTCCACTTCCTCAATGAAGATACGGCACCTGGACTTAAAAAGGGTGGTGTCCTCAATATTGTTCGGCACGAAATTGAATGTACAGCTCCAGCAAGTGCTATTCCTGAAGCTATTGAAATTGATCTCTCCAGCTACTCTATTGGTGATTCTATTCACATTTCAGCAGTGCAACTGCCAAAAGATGTGACTCCCATCATCCAAGATCGAGACTTTACCATTGCAACCATTGCAGCTCCTGCTGGCATGGATGTCAGCGATGAAACTTCTGAACAAGAAAATGATGAAGAAGACACACAAACTTCATAAAACTCAAAAGGCGGGAATTTTTCCGCCTTAATTTATGAGACATTACCCTTACTCATACTTTGACTGAAGATACACATGTGGCTTATTGCTGGTCTTGGCAATCCTGGTTTACAATATCAAAATAACCGCCATAATATCGGTTTTATGGCTGTTGATGCCATTTATCAGTCCTTCTCTTTTTCTCCATGGTCAAAGAAGTTTCAAGCAGAAATCTCCAATGGTTTCATAAATAATGAGAAAATTTTTCTTATAAAACCACAAACTTTCATGAATCTTTCTGGTCAAGCTATCGGTGAAGCTTTGCGATTTTATAAATTAGATTTAAAGAATTTGATCATCATTTATGATGAACTAGACCTGTCACCGGGGAAAGTTCGTATAAAAATTGGTGGAGGACATAATGGGCATAATGGCATTAAGTCTATTGATGCCCATTGTGGTACTGACTATTGTCGTATACGCATAGGAATTGGTCATCCTGGAAGCAAAGAACTTGTTCATCAACATGTCTTGGGGAATTTTACCAAATCTGATCAAGAATGGTTATCCCCTCTCTTAGAGACAATTGCAAAAAATATCGCTCTCCTTATAAAAGATGATAAATCCCTCTTTATGAATGAAGTTTCACAAACGATAAAACACAATCAGAACCATTAGCTTGCGTGCCCCTGTCGCGTGAAGAATATGAATAAGAACTCTTAAAAAAATCCTCTTATAAACTTTCTCAAAGGCAAAATCTGTTGGCAACGTGAGAAGCTAGAAAATAGAACTGAATACAAGCTTGTATACACCTTTGAAGAAGAAAGGCTTATATTCTCTTTTGAGAGAAAGAGAAGATTGAACAGCAAACACAGCTCTCTCCAATCTTCTCCCCTAAATTAAAAAAAATCATTTGGCTGAATGGTCGACTGTAGCGGATCGTAACCATTTGATTGTTGACTATAAACTGTAGGAATACTCCTATTGTTTTGCAATACCACAACACGCGAACCAATGGGAACACGATCATAAAGATCGATAATATCTTGATTAAGCAAACGGATACACCCACTTGAAATAGCACGCCCAATTGACCACGATTCGTGTGAGCCATGAATACGGAAAAGTGTATCTTTCCCATTTTTGAACAAATAAAGTGCCCGCGCACCTAATGGATTATCGGGCCCTGGTGGCATTCCTTTCCCAAGATGACCATAACGTTCTGGTTCTCGAGCCATCATAGCTGCAGTAGGAGCCCAATTTGGCCACCGACGCTTGCGCTGTATAACCCCCTCACCTTCAAATGCTAGGCCTTCTTTACCGACACCAATCCCATAACGCAAAGCTTTTCCATTTTCACCAATAAGGTAAAGAAAACACTCTTGCGTATCTATAACCAATGTTCCAGGCGCATAAGATGTATAATAAATCACCTCTTGTCGCCAATATTTTGGATCAATTGTCGCAAGATCAACAGCAGGTAACGAATAGGTCTCATTCGTTACAGGACCATACAAAGCCTGTATTTCTGGTGGAATGTATCGAACTTGTTGAAAAGGTACCGATGACATATCTGACTGACGTGTAGCACATCCAGCCAAAGCCAAAAGTGCTGCAATTAAAAAGGCACAACGAGATAACACTCTTCTATTTTCTCCGATTAATTATTTATGCAGATTTGCATACCATGAAAAACTTAGCACAATATTAACATTAATTCGAAGTTTTCTTATCCTTGTAACTAAGGAGAACAATAAGGTAAGAAGAACTAAGGTAAAAAAGTAGATACCTATTACTTTAGACTTTTTTCTCACTTATCGCAAGACCAGGACTATAACTCTTCTGAAAATATGCTATAAAAAGGAAGCTTTATCTTGACCATAAAATTAATAGAAAAGAAAGACTCTCATGGGCTTTAAATGCGGTATTGTCGGATTACCTAATGTCGGGAAATCAACTCTTTTTAATGCATTAACAAAAACAGCCACTGCACAGGCTGCCAATTATCCTTTTTGTACCATTGAACCCAATACCGGAGAAGTTGCTGTTCCAGATTTACGAATGGAAAAAATTGCATCAATCGCTGGTTCAAAAGAAATGATTCCTACACGCATTAACTTCGTCGATATTGCGGGGCTTGTGCGAGGAGCTTCAAAAGGCGAAGGTTTAGGAAACAAGTTTTTAGCCAATATTCGCGAAGTCGATGCTATTGTCCACGTTTTACGCTGTTTTCAAAATGAAGATATTACCCATGTAGAGGGACGTATTGATCCTGTTTGTGATGCGACAACGGTTGAAACCGAACTCATGCTTGCGGATCTTGAAAGTCTTGAGAGACGAATCATACAAATCCGTAAACGAGCAACCGGAAAAGACAAAGAAGCTCTCACAATTTTACCTATTATGGAAAAAGCATTAAACATACTGCAACAGGGAAACCCTGTCCGGTTATTACTCAAAGATATTTCTTCCGATGAACACCACATTCTTAAGAGTTTGAATCTTTTAACCTCCAAGCCTGTACTTTATGTTTGTAATGTAAGCGAAAATGACGCCGCTCGTGGAAATAGCTTTACCCAAACAGTTGAAAAAATGGCAACAGAGCAAAATGCGCAAAGCATTATCATTTCTGCTTCTATCGAAGCGGAAATTACACAACTGAGTGATGCTGAAGCATCAGAATATCTCAATGCGCTAGGACTCTTTGAACCGAGTCTCAATCGCCTCATTCGCGCTGGTTACCATTTACTTGATCTCATTACTTACTTCACCTGTGGGCCTAAGGAAACACGAGCATGGACAATTACGCGTGGTACAAAAGCTCCCCAAGCAGCTGGTGTTATTCATTCAGATTTTGAGCGCGGTTTCATTCGTGCCCAAACCATCAGCTATAATGACTATATTGCTCTGGGTGGAGAAAGCGGTGCAAAGGAAGCAGGAAAAGCCCGCGATGAAGGAAAGGAATACATTGTGCAAGATGGCGATATCATGTTATTTAAACATAATACTTAAATCTTCACTCTGTCTTAATAGTTTATCTTGAAAACTTTGATAATAGCTCCTTGGAATCTTGTCGCAAAAATTCTCAAGAGCTTTTAGAACAAAAAAACTGTTGCTAGCATATGATTGTGATAGCAACAGCTTGGTCCATTAAAGAATAGAAATATAAAATTAGCGTGTCCAACGCCCTTCGTATTTAAATGTTGGAGCGTTCTTTAAAGAATCTTTTGTCGCATTTGTAATAAGTTTCCATTTACCATAATCATTTGTCATCTGGATTGTTTCTGGAGAAACGACCACATAACTCTCGCCTATGCCAAGAAAACCACCAACAGCAATAACAAATCCTGCAATATTATTTTCACGTAAAATAATATCTTTTACTTCACCAATATTTTCATCTTCTATATTATATACATTGGCGCCTATAAGACTGGAAGCAACAAAATCCGTTGCTAAAGGTGTCACATAACGCACAGACTTATCTATCCCCACCTGTACAATACCCGTCGAAGAGATCATTTCAGGTTTTGAAGGCACTTCAAAAGACTGAGCATAAGTACTAGAAACCATCAAAATTGACATAAGAGTAGTACATGCAATTTTTTTCATTTTAACATCTCCATTTTTACTTTGCTTTTACTTTATAAAACCTCAATGCATCATAAAAAGATTTGTTCCTTATGCTCTTTATACTCTATACTCTTTTGAGCCTTATCGCTTTACCCTTTTCTCTTTATTTCGTCTTTTATTTCTTTCTCTAATTCTTCTTCTAAACCACACCAAATACGATTTTTTAAAATATAAACAAACCCTGCAAAAATGATTAAAAATAAAATAACACGAAAACCGGTTTTTTTACGAATTTCCATATGAGGATCGGCAGCCCACATCAAAAAAGCAGAAACATCGCGCGCATAATGTTCAATGATTTCTGGGGTTCCATCTTCATAAGCAACCATACCATCACTCAAAGGAGGAGCCATAGTTAAAGAATTACCGGCAATAAAATAAGGATTATACCAATAACCATTCGCAATTTTTATCTCCTTCGGTGCCTTCTGATATCCTGTTAAAAGAGCTGTAATATAATCTGGACCAGCTGTATCATAATGAGACAATGCATCAGTAATTAAAGCAGGAAACGGCAAAGATACCCCACGTGCACGTGCTATCAATGTCAAATCTGGAGGATAAGCACTATTCAAAATAAATCTTGCTTCTTCTTCATGTGAAAAGGGAGAAGGAAAACAATCCGTTGCAACCCCAGCACGTTTAAAAAATTTTCCTTCTCGATTAGGACCATCGCGCACTTCATATTGCCCCGCCAAAGCTTTGATCTGTTCTTGATCATACCCAAGATCTTTTAAATTGCGAAAAGCCACATATTTTAGCCCATGGCAGCTGGAACAAACTTGTCTATAAACCTTTAATCCGCGCCTCAATTGCGCCTTATCATAAAGCCCAAATGGACCTGAAAAACTCCATTCTTGTTTTTTAGGAACCTGTAAAGGAAAAGAAATAAATCCTTCTTCCTGATCAGAGGCATCACTCGCTAAACTCTGAGCAGAAAAACTCATAGCAACAATAACAACCAGCCCGACAAAAACATTTACCATAGTCTCTTTTTTTTCTGTTTTAAATCTTGCATAATTGAAGAAGGAAGAGAACAATTTTTTTCAAACGCTGGCAAAATCGGCAAAATAACCAAAAAAAATATAAAATAATAAACCGTAGCCAATTGTGTCCATAAAAGAATTTTGTCACTTATTTCTCTTGACCCCAACCAACCAAGAAAAACGACATCAATAACCAACGCCCAAAAGAAAATTTTATAAACAGGTCGATATCTTGCTGAACATATTTTAGAGCGGTCTAACCATGGCACAAAAATTAAAATGCAAATCGAACTGACGAATAAAACAAAGCCAACAAAGTTTGAAGAGAAAATACCGATATCAAAAGTTATAGCACGAAGCATCGCATAAAAAGGCAAAAAATACCATTCTGGAACCACACGAAGAGGTGCCTTTAAAGGATCTGCCACACTATAATTTTCAGCCTGCCCCATATAATCGGGCATATAAAACAAAAACCAGGCAAAGAAGATGAGAAAAACAGTAATAGCAAAAATATCTTTGATAAGCGCATAAGGCGAAAATGGAACTGTTTCCTTATCTGATTGTATAGCAAGACCCGTTGGATTGCCTTGCCCAACACAATGAATTGCCCAAATATGCAGCCCCACAAAAAGAAGCAAAATAAATGATAAAACATAATGGAAAACATAAAAACGATTCAACGTTGGTTGTCCTACGACATAACCACCCAGAAGTGTCTCATGCAACCATGTCCCCACCAAAGGTATCGTTTTTAAAAGCCCTGCAATCACTGAAGCCGCTGAAATAGACATCATCCCCCAAACAAGCACATAACCAAAAAATGCTATTGCCATCATGATGATATAAATAAAAATACCTGTAACCCATACCATTTCTCGCATATTTTTATAAGAACCATAATAAAGTCCACGTGCTAAATGGATATAAACAGCAATAAAAAAAAACGAAGAGCCTACACAATGCCATGGACGAAAAAGCCAACCAAACTGCCCTTCACGCCGAAATCGTTCACTGGTTTCAAAAGCCAAATGAATATCCGGAACATAATGCATAGCCAAGACAATACCAGTCAAAAGCTGTGATAAAAGCATAATGGTCAAAATACCGCCAAATGTATAAAAGTAATTAAGATTACGCGGAACAGGAAAAATCACAAATGCATTATAAAAAAAACGAGGAAGAGGAAAACGCTTATCAAACCAACGGGCAAGTGCATTTTTAGGACAATAAGGAGAAAACCTTGTCATAACCTTATCCTATTTTGAGCAAAGTATCAGAAAGAAATTGGTAAGGAGGAATAGCCAAATTATAGTTAGCTGGACCCGACCGCACTCTTCCAGCTGTATCATAAACAGACCCATGACATGGACACAACCACCCTCCAAATTTCCCAGATTGCCCAAGTGTTATACAGCCTAAATGCGTACAAAGATTAATGACGATAAGCCAATTTTCACGTCCTTTACCTGCTGAACGTGCAAAATCCGTCGCTTCTTTTTCACCTTCAAGATTAGGATTGCGCGCTTGACGATCTTTTAGAAGTCTCAATTCAGTAGCGCGCGCATCAGCAATTTCTTTTGCCGTACGATTTCGAATAACAACAGGCTGTCCTCGCCACTTTACCGTTACTGACATCCCCTCTTCAATACCAGAAAGATCAACCTCAACAGAGGAAGATGCCAAAACAGCTTCATCTGGACGCAACTGACGGATAAAAGGCCACACAACCGCTCCCATTCCAACTGCTCCTGCAACAGCTGTTACCAAAAACAGAAAATCCCGCCTCGTTTGCTCACCCATGGCCTTAACTTAAAGAGACACTTTGCTAAAACATTCTTTTACCATACCCTCTCCCATTGTACAATGCTTGATCACTCCGTTACCTCAACCATAAAAACATCCCCGTAAAACACTCCTGCCATTTGTATGGTTTATACAAAAAACTGTTTTATAATGATAATTCATCGTTTTACAGAGTAAATGAAATCCCTAAACACCGTAAGGTTTTTTCATTTCAAACCTATTCATATTAATCAATCAAAATTACTCCCCCGCCCGTGAAAATCAGAGATAGCATGTAAATAAACACTTCTAAAGAAAGAAACATAGTCTTGTTATGACCATATCTCAGTAAACAAGTTGAGCTTATCGGTTATTTCTTTAACACATTTACAGCATCTCTCCCTCCCTCAATTCCAACTGGTTGCATGAGTATTTTTTTCGCTTCTGTTTTTGCATAAAAAGCATATTTTGTTGATTTTAATTAAAATTGATGATCTAACCTCATTAAATATCCCACTTTTCAACATAATGAGCCAAGTTATTTCATGGATTGCTCAATAAAAGGAAGTCCCGAATAGGGAGCTTCTCTCTTATCCCAAACAGATCTGTATACATAACTTTTTCCCTGAAATTTAAAGGGTATAAAAATTAACCGTAAAAAACATGTATTTCTCAAAGCATATTTTTCGAATAAATTGTGGTATTTCTTTACAAAGTCGAAAGAAAAATCATATTACAGAGAACATGACACTTCATATAGCTCTTTTCCAACCTGATATTGCTGGTAATACTGGAACGATTTTACGTCTTAGCGCTTGCTTTGGTTTACATGTGCACATTATTGAACCTGCAGGCTTTAATCTGTCGGATCGTAATCTCAAACGCGCAGGATTGGATTATCTCGAATATGCGTCCTTAGAACGACACATTGATTGGCAACATTTTATAAGCTCCATGAAACACTTTAACCGCCGCCTGTTGCTTTTAAGTACAAAAGCAAAAACATGCTATACGCAGATATGCTATCAAAGAAATGATGTTTTACTTTTTGGTCGGGAATCAGCTGGAGTTCCCGATTATGTTCATGAAGCGGCCGATTACACATTAAAAATTCCCATGCAACCACAGGCACGCTCTCTAAATCTCGCCATGAGCGTAGCCATAACAACAGGAGAAGCATTACGCCAAATTGGTTATCATGAAAGAAACTGTAATCTATAAAAACATAAATTATCACGAAAAACAATAATACAACATATAAAGAACAGTTAGAGCGTATAATGCCTATCATTTTCCAACAATTAAGTGCTGGTAAAATAAACATTTCTTAGTGCCCATCACATCCATTTCATATCACCTCATATCACCACCTATGAATGATTAAATACTCCTCATAGTAAAAATCCAGTGAACATCCCCCTCTTTATGGTCATACAAGGTGCAAACCGCTACCACTATTCTCTTTATTCGTTCTCATTTTCGAGAATCCTTATCTTTGAGATGATTCATAAGAGACATTTTTCCTCTCTGTAATCATTTTTCCTCACTTGTGACGTGTAAGGCAATAACTTTGATTGATGTAATATGAACAGGTTTGAAATAACCTTACAATATTGTGAACTCTTATTTCACATAAATAATGATTATTATAAATTAATATGTTGACTTAAAAAATATAAACAACAGTGAGTTTATAAACAGAAATATTATAAATCAATTTTTTCTAATAGTGCATGACGATCCATTAAAAATCCGCTTTCAATCCATATCATTTCTAGCTCTTTAAGCTTTTTTCCTAAAAGTACACCTTTTGTAAAACCTTTCTTTATTAAATCGTTACCATTAATAGGAAAAGTTGGAATTTGCCATTTTTGGGCAAATTGATAAAGCTTGACATAACCCTCTGCTTTTTGCAAAGCATCACTTTTTTCCAGATGATCAAGATGTGATGCAGCGACAGACAACGATAATTGATCTAAAACTGGCTGTCGTCCATGAAAATAAATCAGTTTTTGCACAAAATGATCAGAACAGTTTTGGTTTATTATTTCTAACTCTGCCCATTCTTTTAATCGCGTTGTTTCCTTAAGAGAAAAACGCAAGCGCTGTGCCATTTCATGAAGACGCATGGGATCAGGAGGAAGAAGGCTTTCTAGCCGTAACAATGGATCAACTTTCCAACCAAGATCCTGTTCTGTCTTCACCAATGCGTGAATTGCATCAATACCCCATCGTTCTGTTTCAGGAAAAATGAGTGCCAAAATTCTGCTTTGTCGCATCCATAAAAGAGCACGCGTTGGATCAAACGCCGCAAGAAGCTTTTTCATTTCTGCCCAAATACGTTCAGAAGAAAGTTTTTTTAAACCGTGTTTTAAACGAACACATGCCTTCAATCCTTGCACATCAGGTCGCCCTGCTCCATACCACGCAAAAAAGCGAAAAAACCGTAAAATACGCAAATAATCTTCGCCAATACGATCTTCTGCAACCCCAATAAAACGAACTGTTCGGCTAGCAATATCACTCAAACCTCCCACATCATCATAAAGGTTGCCAGCAGCATCACAATAAAGCGCATTTATCGTAAAATCTCGCCGTTCAGCATCTTTTTTCCAATCACGACCAAATGCCACTTTTGCATGACGACCATCTGTTTCAATATCGCAGCGAAGCGTTGTAACCTCATAAGAACATGAATGAGCAACTACTGTTATTGTACCAAAAGCAATCCCTGTAGGAATAGCTTTAAATCCTGCTTCTTCTACACGTGCAATAACCTGTTGCGGCAAACAGGTTGTTGCAATATCAATATCACTAATAGGCTGCCCTAGCAGTTGATTGCGCACTGCTCCCCCTACAATACGCGCCTCTTCCCCCTCCACAGACAAAACACGAAGAAGTGTTTGGATATCACTTTGTTGTAACCACGCAACCTGTTTGAAGTTCTGTCTTATATTCACCCTTTAACCTTTCAAAAAAGTTGTCTTCATTGCTTTAAAAAACTCTCTTCATAAAACAAATTTTTTAAGACATCCCTTATAAAGCACGTCTATTCTTCCAAAGAAACTTTTCTCTTCTATACGAATATGAAAAAAAACGGCATATGATACTTCATTTCTTCTCATTTTCTGTTACAAACAATAAGATATCCATTATCATGCAGAGAAAATTACCATTTTTGCGACAAACGCCTTAAGGAAGAAATATGAGTCAACATGATCCATCATCCAATTCTATAAAAAAGGTCAATATCAATCATGAAGCTCAAGTCATTATTGATGATATTGATACGGCACACAAAGAATTGGATATTTTACAAAAAGAAATTGACAAAGTTATTTTTGGGCAAAATCAGGTAATCGAATATGCTTTAATCGCTATTTTTGCTGGTGGTCACGCCCTTCTTGTCGGTGCTCCAGGACTTGCAAAAACACGTCTTGTTGAAACATTGGGAACAGTCTTAGGGCTTGATGAAAAACGCATCCAATTCACTCCTGACTTAATGCCATCGGATATTATTGGTTCTGAAATTATGGATTCCGATAAAGACGGTAAACGTTCTTTTCGATACATTCAAGGTCCTATTTTTACGCAACTTCTCATGGCCGATGAAATCAATCGTGCTTCCCCACGGACACAGTCAGCCCTTTTACAAGCTATGCAAGAATATCATGTTACTGTTGCAGGTAACCGTTATGATTTGCCACAACCTTTTCATGTTCTTGCAACGCAAAATCCTCTCGAACAAGAAGGGACCTATCCACTTCCTGAAGCACAACTGGATCGCTTTTTGATGCAAATCGATATTGACTATCCTGACCTCACAACAGAGCGACGGATTATTTTAGAAACAACAAAAGAAAAAAAATCAAATGCAAAACCAATTTTATCCGGCAAAAAATTGCAAAAAATTCAAAATATCGTTCGCAAAATGCCTCTTTCAGAAAGTGTGATCGAAGCTATTTTAAAAATTGTCCGCTCATCTCGCCCTCATAAAGACAATAGCCTTGCTAATACTTATGTTTCTTGGGGACCTGGTCCACGGGCATCACAAGCCCTTTCACTTTGTGTTCGCGCCCGTGCTCTTTATTATGGACGCTTAGCCCCTTCACTTGATGATGTTGAAGCATTGGCCTATCCTGTATTACAACACCGCATGGCTCTTAATTTTTCTGCCCGTGCTGAAGATATAACCGTAAAAGATATTATTAATAACCTTGTGAAAGATGCTCTTTGAATGGCTCTTGGCAAAAAAGTTTTACAAAAGCCTCCATTGTCGCTGGCAAATGAACTGCATAAGGATACTGGCAAAATGCCATATTTCCTTTTACAAGCGCGTCATATCGCTAATACATTGATAACCGGATGGCATAGACAACGTAAAAGCGGTAATGGGGAAAACTTTTGGCAATTTCGTCCCTATATGGAAGGAGAATCCATTAGCCGCATTGACTGGCGTCGCTCAGCGCGTGATGAAAATACATATCTCCGTGAACATGAATGGCAAATGACACAAACCGTTTGGCTTTGTCCTGATCAGAGCGCATCAATGCATTACTGTTCGCGCTTTTCTAAAATCTCTAAAGGTAATCATGCCATTATTCTTACCCTTACCTTGGCATCCCTTCTTGCACGCAGTGGCGAACATATTGCTATTCCTAACTTAATGTCCCCCACAATGACATCCAATGTCGTAGAACGAATAGCCTTTGCTTTAGAAAATCATTCAGATGAAAATTTATTTCCGGATTTTTCAACGATTACACGCTTTTCACATGTCATTATAATGAGTGATTTTCTCGACTATCCTGAAAAAATCATCCAACATTTAACCGTTTTAACTACAAAACAAGTGACAGCGCATTTAATTGAAATTTCTGATCCCGCAGAAGAAAGCTTTCCCTACACAGGTCACACAGAATTTTTGGATCCCGAAACGAAAGAGAAACATGTTTCCACTAAAGCAGAAGATCTTCGTAAGAGCTATTGTAAACTATATCACGCAAGGCGACAAGAATTGGTAAATTTTTGCGCACGCCAAGGATGGTCTTATCACGTTAGTACAACAGATCAACCTTTAACAGAGACCATTTTTCATCTTGCAAATACAATGAGCGACTCTCCATTGCAAAAAAGGAGGGCACTTTGAGTTTTGCTGCTCCCTTTCTGTTACTAGGGCTTTTGTTCCTACCGGTCATTTGGTGGCTGTTGCGGATAACTCCTCCATCTCCGCGTAAAGAGCTTTTTCCCCCTTTTCGCTTCT
Organism: Bartonella sp. AP36NXGY; assembly: GCF_042195865.1. Classification (NCBI taxonomy): domain Bacteria; kingdom Pseudomonadati; phylum Pseudomonadota; class Alphaproteobacteria; order Hyphomicrobiales; family Bartonellaceae; genus Bartonella; species Bartonella sp. AP36NXGY. The sequence goes on from NZ_JBHIPD010000002.1 coordinate 188,347, forward strand.
TACCCAAACCAACTCATCAACAAGAAACAGCAAAACATACACCTTGGTGGTTGCTCTTGTTGCGTTTAACCATAGCGGCACTTGTTATCATAGCTCTAGCACGCCCCACTTGGAATCAAAAACCAATAAGCTTTTCCGGATCTCAACCCCTTGCACTCATTATTGATAATGGTTGGGTTTCTGTAAAAGAATGGAAACAGCGCATCTCTATCGCTGAAATGCTCCTTGCACAGGCAGAAAAACAGCAAAAAAATATTTATCTTGTTGCAACGGCTGAAAATAATATCTCCAATATAGAGCCCCAACCAGCCAAGATTATAAAACAGCATTTAATGCATTTGCAACCGCGTCCTTGGCCTGTCAACCGTGTGCATGCCTTCAAAAAACTCAGCGAAAGAACCAAAGGAAAACCTCTTGATATTGCTTATTTAAGTGATGGATTACAAACAAATGAAGATGAGCAAGCTTTTGCTCTTCTTGAAGAATTAAAACCTAGAAACTTCTTGTGGTATTTGACTGATATTTCCGATTTAACCGGCATAACATCCATAGAAAATAATAATGGAAACATGGGCGCGCGTATTATCCGCTCAACAACACACAGTAATACTCCCGCTATACTCAGCCTTTACGATTCAAATAATCAACTTCTCGGTCAATTTACGAACAAGTTCTCTGAAGGAGAAACAACAGCACTTGTTCCTTTTAATGTACCACTTGAACTACGCAATGATATCGCTTGGATAAAAATAAACAATCAAAACCATGCTGCTGCAACCTTCTTGGTAGATAGCCATAACAGGATAAGCCGTGTTGCTCTTCTCTCACCCGATACCAATGAAATGGCACAGCCTTTACTTGCTCCATTTTATTACATTATCAAAGCCTTACAAGGTCATACACAGCTTATAACAGCCGGTGGAAGAGAACTTTCAACGGATATTGATCATTTGCTTAAACAAAATCCATCTGTTTTGATTATGGGTGACATTGTTAACATACCCCCAAAAGCAGAAAAAAAACTTTCTGATTTTGTGAATAAAGGGGGAACACTCATCCGCTTTGCAGGAGAAAAACTCAGTAGCGCAGAACATTACGATAACCTTCTTCCGATACCACTGCGCCCAGGTCAACGTTCCCTTGGAAGTATTATGTCTTGGACAAAACCACAAAAGCTTGCCCCTTTTGCAAAAAATAGCTTTTTCTTTGGTCTTCCCTTTCCAGGAGATGTTACTGTCTCGCGCCAAATCCTCGCAGAACCAACCCCAGATCTTTTTGAAAAAACGTGGCTTAGCCTTTCGGATGGAACCCCTCTTGTTACCGCAGCAAAACGTGGTAAAGGAACCCTCATTCTCATTCATGTTGCTCCTGACCCAACATGGTCTAACCTTCCTCTTTCTGGCTTTTTTGCACAAATGCTGCAAAAATTAATCACATTAGGTTCTAACGAAAACACAAACCTAACACACAGAGAAAAAAGAACAGTGATACAAAACCCTTGGCGAACTATAGCCATTGACGGACAATTACAAGTACCACCCTCTGATGTTGTTCCTTTGATCTTTGACTCTCAAAATCCACCCCATCCTTCCTACCATACTCCCCCAGGACTTTATGGTGCCAAAAACAATTTTTATGCACTCAATCTCTTAACTCATTCGTCGCACTTGATGAAACAATCATCATTGCCAACTTCTCTTAATAAAAGCCCTTTATCTTACGATACAAAAGAAAAAAATCTTATCGGTCCACTTTTAGGATTAGCCATCTTATTATTCGCCTTTGACAATTTTCTCATTTTATGGATGGGAGATATTTTTTCTTTCATGAAACGGCGTAATATGTTTCTCGTCCCCTTTATAAGTCTTATTGCCTTGTTTTCATATGATCCAACTCTTCATGCACAAACGAAAGAAAATCATCATGATAGTGTACAAGCTGCTGGCGCAACACATCTTGCCTATGTTATAACCAATAATCATGAAATTGATACAACGAGTAAAAGTGGTCTAGAAGCGTTAAGTCAATTTATCGCAGAGCGCACAATGCTTACCCTTGGCTCTGTTACAGCACTTGATCTCGATAAAGATGAACTCTCTTTTTATCCTCTTATTTACTGGCCAATTGATGTTAAGAGTCCTATACCAACCCCCAAAAGCCTTGAAAAAATAAATAACTTTATGAAACATGGGGGAACAATTTTATTTGACACGCGCGATCAGATAAAGAGCAATCTTAATCTTGAAGGAGACGCTACTCCAGAAACGCAAAGATTACGAGATATCTTAAAAAAGTTAAATATTCCATCCATTGAGCCAGCATCAACAGATCATGTTGTTGCACGTTCTTTTTATATTATGCCAGATTTTCCTGGTCTCTACCGTGGTTCACCTTTATGGGTTGAATCCTCATCAACAAACAAAAAAAATAAAAACTCTCTTGCCAACGGCGATAACGTAAGCTCCCTTCTCATCACCGCAAATAACTTTGCTGGGGCTTGGGCACTCGATGAAAAAGGGGCATGGAAATATCCCCTTGTTCCCAATGATCCAATGCAACGTCTATGGGCATTTCGTGCAGGTTTAAATATTGTCCTTTATGTGCTTACAGGAAACTATAAAGCGGATCAAGTGCATGTTCCAGCACTCTTGGAACGCTTTAAAAGAGAAAGAAGGCAATGATATCATTTTTCACTTTTCAGCCTTTTTTACCACTCTTTTGGATTCTGCTCTTAAGCGGAATATCGATTCTTTTTGTCGTTGTTGGTCTTGTTACGCTACGGCAAGGTTCTTTATTTCGTCTGATGGCATTAAGCGCCCTTATCCTTGCTTTGCTCAATCCAATGATCATAAAAGAACAGCGCGAACCACTGAAAAGCACAGTAGGCATTGTCATTGACCGCAGCAAAAGCCAATCATTTGGAACACGTACAAATGATAGTGATGAAGCGCGCAGGCAATTAGTCGAAACACTGGCGCATTATCCACAATTTGAACCACGCTTTATTGAAGCTGGGAAACTTGCTGATAATCGATATGCACCCTCAACGAATTTGTTTGAAGCTTTAACACAAGCACTATCTGATGTACCGTTCTCTCGTTATGCAGGAACCATTTTTATCACCGATGGACAAGTGCATGACATCCCTGACCTATCAGACCTTCATCATGAAGCACCTCTCAATGCCCTGATTACAGGATACTCAGATGAATTTGATCGCCAAATCAAGTTTATTTCTCCTCCACGCTTTGCCCTTGTCAACAAACCACAAACGCTCTCCATTTTGGTAGAAGATAAAGGCCCCGCCAAAAAAACAATATCAGAGAAAGCAAATATTACACTAAGCGTCAATGGACAAGACATTGGCCATTATTCTGTAACTCCTGGCGTGATTTTTCAAACTGAAATTACCCTTCCTCATGCTGAAAAAAATATTATCCAAGTTATAACTGATCCACACAAAGGTGAACTAAGCTTGGAAAACAACCGCGCCATAACAATTATTGAAGGAATCAGAGAAAATTTACGCGTTCTTCTTATTTCAGGTGCTCCTTATAATGGAGAACGGACATGGCGAGACCTTTTGAAAGGTGACTCCAATATTGATCTTGTTCACTTTACTATTTTGCGTCCCCCCACCAAAGCAGATAATACGCCCTCAAGCCAATTATCCTTAGTGGTCTTTCCCACAAGAAAACTCTTTGTTGAAGAAATTAATAACTTTGATCTCATCATCCTTGATGGCTACCAGCACTCTACTGTTCTCCCCTTAATCTATTATGATTATATCGCCCAATATGTACAAAAGGGGGGTGCATTGTTGATGGTAACAGGACCTGAATTTACCCAAAAAAACTCACTTGCGAAAACACCTTTAATAAGCATTCTACCGGCATTGCCCAATGGAACTATTATTGAAAAACCTTTTCGCCCCACATTAACCAAAGAAGGTGAGCGCCATCCTGTCACAAGGGGTCTTGCAACACTTAACCTTCCCGCTTCTCAATGGGGGCAATGGTTGCGACAAATTGCTATTCAAAACATAAATAACGGAATCGCCCTCATGAAAGGAGCGGATGAACAACCACTTTTACTTCTCTCCCATGTTGATAAAGGACGTATGGGCATGTTGCTTTCTGATGAAAGTTGGCTTTGGGCACGAGGTTTCGAAGGCGGTGGTCCTTATGCTGCTCTTTATCGTCGTATTGCCCATTGGCTCATGAAAGAACCAGAACTTGAGGAAGAAAAATTAAGTGCGACTAGCAGCCATCATCATTTAACAATTCGCCGCCAAACTCTAAAAGACCATCCAGAACCCGCTGAAATAATCTTTCCCTCTGGAAAAAAAGAAAATATTACTCTGACCAAAGAGAAAGAAGGCCTTTTTACTGCAACTGTGACCACTGATGAGACAGGAATTTTTAACATTAAAAATGGCGGTTTAACAATACTTTCTTCTGTAGGGATGCTCGATAATCTTGAGTTGTTTGACTTGATTTCAACACAAGAAAAACTAGCCCCCATTATTAAGCACACTGGTGGCTACATCGGACGTTTACACCCTGAAGGAAAAGAAAACATTCATCTTCCTCCATTTAAGCTGATTCAATCAAAAACAAGTCCGTCCTCTTCCCCAGCACATTCAATTGTTCTGAAAGAAGCAACAGAAACCCGTTTAATCAATACCTTTTATTTTTCGATATTTTCTGGTTTTTTTGCACTGCTTGCTTGCCTTTTACTGTTGAGCAGCATGTGGTATTATGAAGGCCGTTAAAAAGTCTGAGATTTCGTATAATAGTTTTAAAATTCAGCTTATCTTTTTACGTATTTACTTGTCTTTTGTAATTAGATAACGTATTGATTTATAACTCAAAATACAGTGGAATTCTCCTTATTTCCAATATCCTCATATTAAAACAATAAAAAACATTCTCTTGCGTATTATTAGAAGGGATGCTGTATGGATAGAAACCATTGAAGAAAAGAGTGAAATACCTCTTATGAATCCTCTTAAAGCAAAGCAAGGATTTTCATAAAATTGGGGGAAAATAGTATGATGTTTTTTATTTGCACCTTGTATAAGTGTAGAGATGGTAGTGTACAGTAAGCCCTATATAGTTCACAGAAGCTTTCCATTATAATATCGAGTACCATCGTGAAATTAGCTCAAACGCATTGAGAAATGTTTTTTTTACAAATATGTGAATCTACAACACAATGATATTTTATTAGGGATATTCTATTTAGAACATTCCGCTTGAGACATTCTTTTTTGCAAGCTAATTTTCATTTTACAATCTTTCTTGCCTTTAAGCACTAACTTATCTTATGTTTATTCTTTAAATCGTTTTTAATACTTTATGAGCTTTTATGTTTTATCTTGCCCATATATCGGATGTACATCTTTCCCCTCTCCCGCAACCTTCCCTTTTTGAACTTTCTGGGAAACGTCTTACCGGTTATCTGAACTGGCAAAAAAAACGTAAGAGTCAGATGGCAACAGATGTCCTAGAAACTTTAATAGATGCCTTGAACAAAACAAAACCTGATCACCTTGTGATCTCTGGTGATCTTGTAAATCTTGCTCTCGATAAAGAATTTGTACAAGCTCATCGTTGGCTACTTAACCTAGGAAAACCTCAAGATATTTCTTTGACATTTGGAAATCACGATGCCTATGTCCGCGGCGCTTTACAAAAAGCATGCACTCTCTTTAAACCTTGGATTACAGGTGACATCCCTCAAAAAAGTGCCTTTCCTTATATGCGCATTCGCAAAGATGTTGCCATCATAGCAGCTTCTTCAGCCATTGCGACATTGCCTTTTCAAGCTTCTGGCTATTTTGGTAAAATGCAAGCGCAAACTTTACCGCTCTTTTTAAAGGAAGCAGCACAGCGCAACCTTTTTCGTGTCGTCATGATTCACCACCCCCCCTTTCCAAAGGCAACGTCTTGGCATAAAAAACTACGGGATATAAAACGTTTTCTAGACATTATCAAATACCACGGTTGTGAGCTTATTCTTCACGGACATACTCATTTACCCACATTGAATTACATTGAAGGACCAATTAAAAAAGTTCCTATTGTTGGTGTTCCTTCTGCATCACAAGCTTTTGGTGATAAAAAACCACCCGCAGGCTTTAATTTATTTTCCATTGAACGCTTACAAAATCAATGGCATTGCCAATTACAACGTTATAGCATTATCAACCCCAAAAACGAGATTGCATGTACTGAAACAATTAATCTTTAAACACCTTCATAGTTGCCAAAACAACCAAAAACGAAAATATTTTTATTTCACATCCCTTTGGAAATCATAATTCTTATTTCCCTTTTTCTCCTTAAAAGACAAAGTTTCACCTTCTCTGTTAATAGATCAATTTTTCTCAGAGAATTCCATCTGCTGCCCCACTTATGTAACGAGCTTTTTACAAACTTATCGGTTTTCTTCCTTCCCGCTCTAAAGGACGAAAATTCTACCACATCTGATTTATAAATAATTCGGATTCTTGTCTCACGGGTTCCAGCTGCTAATTGCGCATGTGATTTACTTCACAAAGCTCTACACATAAACCCTGCTTTGAATTTCATCATCCACTCCTCCAAAAGCATCTAATGCGTAAAATCCTTATAATATTACAATGATGATATTTTATAGAATAATAGAGAAGCTCATTCAGCTTCTATACCTGAAAATCAATGGCTAAAAAAGCCAAATAATAACTAAAGTATATAATTTAAATAACCCAACCTACTTGTGATTCATAAACAAATGATGTTGATTGATTTATCGTAAATAGATTTGAAATGATCCATTACTATTTCACTCGAAATTTATTATCGTACATTAAAAAATTAGGAAAATAATAGATTATATTTCGATAACAGACATAGGTAATAATGTTTTTTATGTCTCAATAAATTCCTAATTTTCTCTCTATTTTTTCCTATAAATCACTTTATAATACTCTTTATAATTATTTTATTATTGAATTATATTGCGGATGTAATTTTACGTTCTTTAGAGTTTTTTTGCGAGCTTTTTGTTATTAAATAAAATATTTTACGATACCGCAAAACAGAAAAGTTGATTGTATGAAAAATCTTTCAAATAAAATAAAATGCCATTAGCTTGCCAATTCACATGTTGGTTTAAAAAAGCATCTTTTAAAGCACCCAAACCCATTTCCCGACGGTACCTATGAATGATGTAATGTTAAGTCCATTTAGCAACACCATCTTCACGTTTATGGAAAAGCAAGCTAGTATCAAAATCTCACACTTTGCCACCCCCTAATGTAGCGACAGCCTTTAGCACTTAAAATGGTTCATAAGAAGCATTTTTATTCTTTCTTTAATGTTTTTATCTCACGACGCCCCCCTCTTTTTGACGTGCAAAAGACATGGTTTTGATCGGTTCAATTAAAATGAGAAAATCTTATGACACTTGGGTCTCTCACTCAACATGACAAAAAGTAATTTATGTTTACAAATCAAAGTATTGTTCGAATAAAATAGTAGCTCTTTTGAGTAAAGGATATTTACTAGAACATATCTGAAAAATAAAAGCCTCATTCGAAAATGAGACTTTTGAAGTGTTTAATTCTGCAAAAAATTAAAATTTATAAGCTACACCCACACGAAAATCATTTGTCTTGTAGCCCATTTCAAATTTATCCTGTATGAACTTCTTTTTGCCAAAATCTGAATAACGATATTCTGCACGTACAATAATATTATCAGTCATTGCAAAATCAATACCACCTCCAAGGGTATAACCAATCATGGTCTTTTTTTCATCATGCAACCAATCAGAAAAATCAACTTCTCCATTTTTGCTATCAGCTACTGCCGCAAAAATATTCTGAAGCTGCGTATAAGCAATCCCTCCAGAAATATAAGGCATCATACGCTCAATCGCAAAACCAACTCTCACCCGTGTAGCACCAGCCCATTTTTGTTTTAAAGTATGACGTACAGCTTTAATAGGTGTTGTCGAATCCTCCTCATGCAAATCTCTTGTTAGACTTGTTTTTTCTACAAGTTTTGGTGTTTCTTCAGTTGGACTTTTTTTCGGTAGATTGACATCTTTAGAATCCTTTTTACCAAACCACATAATATCTGTATCAATACCTATAATAAAACTATTATCGATATCAATATTGGAACCTGCATAAACTCCCCCGATAAAACCAGAAAGTTTAGGTAAATTCTCCTTTCCAATTGGATTCCATATCCCTGTCTCATGTTTTAAATAACTTGCAGTTGTTTTACCTGAAAAGTTACCAATCTGTCCTCCAAGATAAAATCCTGTCCAAGACAAAGCAGGTGCTGGAATAACAGGAACAGGTTGTTCAGGAATAACGATATCCGACGCCTGTACTACAGAAATTGAAATTAAAGAAAATATAGATGTTGAGGCTAAATACTTTGTAATCATAATTGCTCCCCTAAAAGCTAATGTGATACATAAATAATGATAAATCGTTTCACAATTTTTTGAAAAAATCTATAGCAAAAATGACACAGTTAAAAAATTAAAATTAGTTTTAAATAAAGCTTAAATATTATTTATAATTTCCAGAAGCTATTAATCTATAGTAGCTTTTATAGCTTCATATTGATCATTATTACTTGGAATTATATAAATAATTATAATGTCAATTTTTTGAAAAAATGAGATAACGCTCATAAAAAATATGATTCACTAAATTAATCACTCACCGCTTTTTGTATAAAGAATGATACCTAGAATGGAGAATTTTTTCATCACACTTGAAAAAACAGTAGAGAACTTCACTCTAACCCTCTCAAGCGTCTATGAAATGAAAGACAAAAATTAATATATAAAAATGGAATTAATAATTTTTATTTATTCTTATAGAATTATTTTAATATTTCATGATTTTTGTAAAAACTGAACAGACCAATTGCCCAGTTTCTGCAATTAATTTTTCAACACGAAGCAAATCAGGTTCCCCAACACTATTCAACAAAAGGTCACTTAATCCAGGTGGCATGTCATTGGGATCAAGAGAATCATTTAAGCAAAGCCGTATAATTTGACTCAAATTTGTATAAAGACGATAGGCATAATGTAAATCAGCAATACATGACTGATTAAGAAAACTGTTTGGTAAGTGATCTAAAATATCCGCTGTCGTCGCTCCAATTTGAAACTCAATGACATGCGTAATAAGAGAAAATTGAGCAATAAACTCCAAATCCATAATGCCACCAGACATCGTTTTTAAATCCCATTGATTTTTTGGCGGCTTTTCTTTTGCAATCAAGGCACGCATTTCACATACTTCTTTTGCAACTTCCTTCTTATCACGAGAAATAGCAATAATTGCACACACTTCATTTTCTAGCTTTTGTAAAAAATCAGGGTCTCCTGCAATGCCTCGAGCCCTTGTTAAAGCAAGATATTCCCATATCCATGCTTCTTGGCGATAATACTTTTTAAAAAATGGAAAAGAAACAGCAATAGGTCCTTTATTGCCTAATGGCCGTAACCTTAAATCAACGACATAAAGAATACCTTGGCTTGTAAGAGTGGATAAAGCAGAAACGAGGCGCTGTGCTAAACGCGTATAATATTGAGAGATATAAAGAGGCTTTTCTCCATCAGATATTTCTGCATCATCATCGTGTTCATAAAGCAAAACGAGGTCAACATCGGAATCTGCTGTTAATTCGCGACTTCCAAGCTTCCCCATACCCAATATGCCAACACGCCCCCCTTTAATACGACCATGAAGACGAGAAAATTCCTCTTGAACGGTAGCAAATGTTTTTGTAATCATAAGATCAGCAAGCGCAGTAAAAGCAAAACCCGCTCTTTCTCCTGTAATTGTACCGTTTAAAATTCGAATACCAATCAAAAAACGTTGTTCATCTGCAAAAATCCTTAAATGATCAAGAATTTCCTCATAAGAAAGAACATTTTCAAGAAAATATTCAAGCCGTTTTTCTAAGTACGTTTTGGTCGGTAATTCTGAAAGAATATTCGGATCTAACATTCCATCAAAAACATGGGACCTGCGTGCAATAATTTCTGCAAGACGTGGAGCAGCCCCCATAATAAGGACAAGCATATCCAAAAGAGAAGGATTAGACTGCAAAAGACTAAAAAGCTGAATTCCTGAAGGTAAGCCCTGTAAAAAACCATCAAAACGCAACATCGCCTCATCAGCTCGTTTTGTCCCACCAAAAGCTTTCAAAAGAGCTGGTGTTAATTCCGTTAATCTCTCGCGTGCTTCGGCTGATTGCGTTGCTTTATAACGACCAAAATGGAGCGTGCGCATAATACGACAAATATCACTTGCTCTTTCGAAGCCTAAACGGCTTAACGTTATTAATGTCTCCGGATCATCTTCTTCACCGGTAAAAACTAAATTACCAATTTCTAAACCAAGTTCTTGCTCATTCTCAAACAGTGCAGCATAATGTTTTTCAACAATCTGAAGTGTTTTTAATAAATCACGGATAAAACTGCTACTGTCTTGATAACCCATTAAATAGGCAACACTCGTGAATTGAGCAGTATCATTTGGAAGAAGATGTGTTTGTTCATCGAAAAGCATTTGAATACGATGTTCCACATTTCGAAGAAAAGCATAACTTTTTATAAGGCTATTTCTCGTTTTCTCACTGATCCAACCAAGCGTGTGAAGTTCTGCTAACATTGCAACTGTCTGACGTCCACGTAATTGAGGAAAACGTCCACCAGCAATGAGCTGCTGTGTCTGAACAAAAAACTCAATCTCACGAATACCACCACGACCTAACTTTATATTATGCCCATAAGCTGCAATTTGACCGTAATTTTTATGCGCATGAATTTGACGTTTGATCGAATGAATATCAGCAATAGCAGCATAATCTAAATATTTCCGCCACACATAGGGAAAAAGCTCTTTGAGAAAGTTAAAACCTGCCCTCTTATCACCAGCAACTGGACGTGCTTTAATCATGGCTGCTCGTTCCCAATTTTGCCCACGCCCTTCGTAATAACGCAATGCAGTCCTTACTGGTAAGGCCAAAGGGGTTGAACCTGGATCTGGACGAAGACGAAAATCAAGACGAAAAACATATCCTTCCGCAGTGCGTTCTTGAATGATACGGATTAATCGGCGTACCATTTTAGAAAATACGTCAACACTTTCAGAAAGATTACCAATATGAGGTGATGTTTCATCAATGAAAACAATAAGATCAATATCAGAAGAATAATTAAGTTCCCCTGCTCCTAACTTTCCCATCCCTAAAATAATTAAACCACAGTCTTTTTCTGGATTCTCACGGCTTAATAAATTGATCTTACCATGATCATGCGCTTCTCTTAATAGAAAACGTAGTGCTACACTTAATGCTGCTTCGCCCAAACGTGTCAACCAAGCACATGAAACTTCGTAAGTAAAAACACCACCCAAATCAGCTAAAGCAATAAGAACATGCGCTTCTCGTTTTTTGCGCCTTAAAGCAGCCATCAATGAAGTTTCATTTATAGCTTCATCTTTATCAATAGCTGTAATATCATCTATAATTTCGCTCAGCCTTGTTTCTATATCAACATTTAATAAAGCACTAAGATATGATGGGTTGGCAATTAAAACCTCACGCAAAAAAGGAGATAAGGTCATAACCGAACTGATAAAATCAATCTGCGTTCCACTCTCTGAAATGATGGAAACAAGCGATTCTAAACCTTCTTTCCTTGCTTGTTCTTCCATGTCTTTTAACCATTGGGAACCACTTTTATCGAGAGGACATAAAGGGAGAAGCTGTGTTTTTAAAAAAGCTTGTTTCATCTCTGCTCCCTTGAAAAGCATTTTGCTTTCCTTTCTATTGCTTTATACTTTTAAAATAGTTGTTACGTATGAAAGTGAAGAAAAATATCTTTAAGGAAATAACAAAACAGCCCTAAGCCCTGGATTTGCATTTTCAAGTAACAATTCACCCCCGTGAAGCTTCATAACCGCTTTTGCTATACTTAAACCAATCCCAAACCCAGGTTGTGTGCGGCTTTCTTCAAGACGAACAAATCGTTCTGTCACTTTTTCACGTTTATCCTCTGCTATTCCTGGTCCATTATCGCTCACAACAACTAATAAATGTTCATCACGATATTCCATTGATAAGCAAACCTTCGCTTGCCTTCCACCTTTAGGCGCATATTTAATTGCATTATCTATAAGATTAAAAATTGATTGCGCAACAAGCTCACGATTCAATTTTAGCTCTTTATCAAATATATCTCCCAACTGAAGTAAAACACCTGACTCTTCAGCAAAAGGTTCGTAAAGCTCAACAGCATCCTCAATAATCAGTTTCATATTCATCATTTCAAGATGTTCAATTGCACTGCTGGCCTCAATACGTGAAATCATTAAAATCGCATTGAACGTACAAATAAGTTGATCTGATTCTGCAATAACCCTATCAAGGACCTGACGATATTCAAGCTTTGTCTTATTTCCTGAAAGCGCTTCTTCAGCGCGATTTCTAAGACGCGTTAACGGCGTTTTCAGATCATGAGCAATATTATCTGATACTTGACGTAAACCAATATTTAACTCTTCAATGCGGTCTAACATAACATTAAGATTGGTTGACAATCGATCAAACTCATCCCCTACTCCAGAAACAGGTAAACGCCCACTGAAATCACCATCCATCAAGCGCTGTGATGCAGCCGTTACATGATCAATCCTTTGTAAAGCTCTCCTGCCAACAAAAAACCATATGAGTAAAGCGCCTCCAACCATTGCAGCAAGTGCAATGATCACAGCTTTGCGAATAACAACAGCAAAACGTTCTGGCTCATCCAAATCACGTCCTATAAGAATCTTCATAGCATTAGGTAAATCAACAATAACCGCCAAAGCGCGATGTTCACTTGTTTTGCCATGTTCTCCAAAACGGGAATACAAAAAAGAGGTAGAAATAAAACCACTCTGATTCAAAAGACCTAATTCAATACGTGCTACATTTCCTGCTAAAATACGCCCCATAGAATCTGTAACAAGATAAAGAAATGCTCCTGGTTGTCTTGAACGATAATCAATAGTGCGCATTAATAAGGATAATCCCCCATAATTATAAGCATTTTCAATATACTTTAATTCTTCATGTAAAGCCTGTTCAGTTTGCTCTGTTAACAATGAAGCAGAAAATGCCGTCATATAAATAGAAAGTCCTGTTGCCACCAATCCAAACAATAAAATGTAAAGTGCTGAAAGCCTTAGCGCCGTCGTGCGCATTATATTAATCAAACGATTCATGCTTTGTTATCTGGTACTTTCAGCATATATCCAGCTCCACGCACTGTATGGAGAAGGGGAACATCAAAATCTTTTTCAATTTTGGCTCTCAAACGAGAGATATGGACATCAATGACATTCGTTTGTGGATCAAAATGGTAATTCCAAACGTTTTCCAAAAGCATAGTGCGTGTAACAACCTGCCCCGCATAACGCATCAAATATTCAAGTAAACGAAACTCTCGTGGTTGCAATAGAATGTTTCTATCACCTCGTTTTACCGTATGTGCTAACCGATCAAGCTCAAGATTACCTACACAGTAAACAGTTTCTGCTTCTTTAGGATTTTTCCGCCGTTGTAAAACTTCAACACGCGCAAGAAGTTCAGAAAAAGCATAAGGCTTTGTCAAATAATCATCTCCCCCTGCACGCAGCCCCGTTACACGATCATTAACTTGCCCTAAAGCAGACAGAATAAGAACCGGTGTTTCATTGCCTTTAGCGCGCAATTCAGCAATAATAGAAAGACCATCACGATGCAAAAGCATTCGGTCAACAACCATAACGTCATAATTTTCCGTGGTTGCTAAAGCGTATCCCGTATCTCCATCATAAGCAACATCAACAGAATGCCCTACTTCCAAAAATGCTTTTTCGAGATAATGCCCCGTCTCATGATCATCTTCAATAACGAGTATCTTCATAAAACGTATCTCCATTATTTTATTATGTTGTAGGACAAATGTTTAATAAATATTTGTCCTACAACTAAAGCTTTATTTTTTGAAAATTGGAAGAGCAACAAAACGATTTTGATCATTTGTTCGCACTTGTAAGAGTATAGCCTTTCGTCCTAACTGCTGAGCATTTTTGATTGTGTTAATAATATCAGAGACTCGTTTAACTGGTTTATTATTTACTGTCACAATGATATCACCAGGGCGTATCCCTTTATCTGCAGCATCTGAATCGGTATCGACATCCGTTACGACAACCCCTACACCATCATCAGAAGGCATAACAATCAAACCATAATCTTCCAATGTTTCATCTAAATCACTCTGTCCATTTGAATATTTTGAAGTCTCTTTCTTACTTTCATCTTCAGACATTGAAGCGAGTTTAACCTTTATACTCTCCTCCTTACCTGATCTCCAAATCCCTATGGTTACCATTTCTCCTGGTTTAATATTTGCAATACGTTTCGCCAACTCACGCGCATCAGCAACTTTTTCATTATTCACTGAAATAATTACATCACCCGCTTTAATACCAGCCTTTTCTGCCGGTCCTTTTAACGGATCAGTAACCAAAGCACCTTTGGCTTCTTTCAATCCTATTGAATCGGAAATCTCCTTTGTTACCGGCTGAATCTGAACACCTAACCAACCACGTTGAACTGAACCTTTTTCAATAAGTTGTTGTACAACCTGTTTTACAGTCGCTGCTGGAATAGCAAAAGCAATCCCAACATTTCCTCCAGAAGGAGAAAAAATTGCTGTATTAACCCCAACAACCTTTCCATTAAGATCAAACGTTGGACCACCAGAGTTTCCTCTATTAACAGCAGCATCAATCTGAATAAAATCATCGTACACACCAGTGCCAATATCACGTCCACGTGCAGAAACAATACCTGCTGTCACAGTTCCACCAAGACCAAATGGATTCCCAATGGCAACAACCCAATCCCCAACACGAAGCTTTGAATCATCACCAAAATCAACATAAGAAAATTTTCTTTTATCATTCACTTTTAATACGGCAAGGTCGGTTTTGGGGTCTTTCCCAATGAGCTTTGCGTTCAATTCTGTACCATCATCAAGAACAACAGTATAACTTGTTCCGTCAGAAATCACATGATCATTGGTCACAATGTAACCATCAGACGAAATAAAAAAACCCGATCCAAAAGCAACAGGACGGAGTCTCTGCGATTGGTGCGGAAATTTATTTTTAGGTTTATCAAAATCATAAAACTCTTTAAAAAATCTTTTTAAAGGATGCTGATCTGGTAATTGATCAAGTCCTGGACCACTAAAAAAGTTGCTAAAGAACCTATCTTCTTTCTTTTTATTGCTCTTTACTTGTACTGCTACAACGGCTGGTTTCACTTGAGCAACAATATCGGCAAATCCCTGTTGTTGCATTAACGAAGTAAATACAGAACTTGCATGAGCCTTTGTCATCCACAAGCTTGATGTACATCCACTAAAAAACAGTGCACTTTCCAATATCGCAGAAAAACTCACTGCGACAAATGTTCTAAAGAAAGCCTTTTTAACCATTTATTCTATGCTCCTATTCAATCATACCTTTATTTCAATTCCGATCACTTATAAAATACCAGACCTTACCGTTTTCTGTCTAAATTATTAAAGTTTTGTAAGGTTTCAGTATTCCCTAATATAATTACAATAAGATTGTCTGCTCATTGCAGATGATCTGATTTTTTTCTTTTATGTAACATTTTTTTTAATGCAATGACATTTTTGACTGTTCTTTTTCATTCACATAACTCATGATTATTTCGTTTGAAGTGGAAAAATATGATACTTACGCCAATGATAATAATGATCAAAGGCGAGAACCATAAAAACCAAGTTATCTTATTCAATGGTGGTTTCAAGAGAATAAATTCACCATATCGCTCAACAAGAAAGTCAGTGACTTGCTGATTACTATAGCCCATTTTTAGCCTTTCCCGAATTAAAAGCCGTAAATCACGTGCTAAAGCAGAATCTGAATCATCAATTGATTGATTTTGACAAACAGGACAACGTAAATGCGATGAAATATGGCGTGCTCGCGCTTCAAGAATCTTATTCTTTAAAATCTCATCCGGCTCTACTGCTATTGCTAATCGAAAAGGAAACGTTGCAATTAAAAAAAATACAATCCAAAGAATTTTTTTCATCTCAATGTCTTTTCCAAAAATTTAAAGCAAGCACTACCCTATTGTACATGCCAATGCGAAACCAATACCCCAAAAGAGAAAGACATCCCCCCATAGCCATCATGAATGCCCCTAACCAAATACATATTACATAAGGCTTCCACCATACGTGCACAACGAGACCCCGATTATCAATATGTCCCGGTACAATATATAGCTGTGATAAGCCATGATTTTTAAGACCAACTTCTGTTATTGATGTATTTTGGCTTGAATAAAATCGCTTTGAGGCTGTTACATGACCTACAATGTTTTTATTTTCATATATTTTAAAATAAAACTCCATTGTCGAATAATTCGAACCAACACCATCATACACTGCATCAAAATGAAGCGTTTTATCCGCTATCGTCACCCTATCCCCTACGTTCATGATTAAAATACGTTCTTGCCCAAAACTTGCTACGCAAACAATACCAAATAATGTAACGCCTAATCCCATATGTGCTATTGCTGCACCAAAAGTAGACCATGGCAATCCAAGAAATCTCTTAACGCGTACTGAAAAAGCTCTCTTGCCATATCCACTCTTTCCCCATAGATCCGCTAAACTGCCTAAAAAAACAAACGCTGAAAGCCCAATCCCTAAAACTGCAAAAATATCACGCACAGATGTCGCATAGAATATTATAAAACAGACGATACCAACCAATACAAAAACAAACCACAAGCGTTCAAAAACTGCAAGAAAATCACCGCGTTTCCATGCCATCATTGTCCCAAATGGAACAAACAACAACAGCAAAACCATTAGCGGTCCACAGGTAAGATTAAAAAAAGCAGCCCCTACAGAAATTTTTTGCCCTGTTAATATCTCAATAAAATAAGGATAAAGCGTACCAATCAATACTGTTGCTGTTATTGTTGTCAGTAACAAGTTATTTAAAACAATAAACCCTTCACGTGAAATTGGTTGAAAAAATCTTTCTGTTTTTAAAATAGGGGTACGCAAAGCAAAAAGAAGAAAAGCAGCTCCCGTAAAAAAAAATAAAAGAGCAAGAATTGCTTGCCCGCGTGCTGGATCAACAGCAAAACTATGAACAGAAACTAAAAGCCCAGAACGCACAAGAAAAGTTCCCATCAGAGAAAGGGAAAAAGTAAGCAGCGCTAAAAACAGAGTCCAACTTTTCAATATTTCTCGTTTTTCGAGAACAAGAGCAGAATGTAAAAGAGCCGTTCCTGAAAGCCACGGCATAAACGAAACATTTTCAACAGGATCCCAAAACCAATACCCCCCCCATCCTAGCTCATAATAAGCCCAATAAGAGCCAACCATAATACCCAATGTCAAAAAACACCAAGCAAGTAAAAGCCACGGACGAATCCCACGCGCCCAAATTCTATCAACCTGTCCCATAATCAATGCCGCAACGGCAAAAGAAAAACAAAGTGAAAAACCGACATAACCTAAATAAAGTAGCGGTGGATGAATTGCTAATGCGATATCTTGTAAAAGAGGATTGAGACCATTTCCCTGCAATGCTGGTGGATTTACGCGTAAAAATGGATTGGATACAAAAAGAATAAATAAAAGAAAAGCAGTTGTAATCCAACTTTGGCAAATTAAAACAAGCGTCTTAAAATCTTCTGGCAAATGTTGGCTAAAAAAAGCCATCAATGCGCTAAAAAAAGCAAGACTTAAAACCCATAACAACATAGAGCCTTCGTGGTTGCCCCAAACACCTGTAATTTTATAGAGCATCGGTTTTTCTGAATGAGAATTCTCAACAACGTTCAAAACAGAAAAATCAGATACGACATAAGCATAAATTATCACTAAAAAAGATAAAAGCAGTAATGTAAAAGTGATATATGTTAGAGGAACAACTGTTTGCATTAACAAACGCTCTCTCCACCAAAAACCTAAAGCAGGTAAAAATGCCCCTAATAAGCTTACTGAAAATGCTGCAGCTAAAAAAATATGACCCAGTTCGACAAGCACAATCGAATTATTTCTCCATAATGTAATGTTTTTTCAAACGATCAGCTGTTTCTTTAGGCATATAAGTTTCATCATGTTTTGCTAAAATACGCATCCCTATAAAAAAGCCCTGTTTATCGAAATGCCCTTCTACGATCACCCCCTGACCTTCACGAAAAAGATCCGGTAAGGCACCATTGAAAACTACTTTTTCATGTTTTTTGTTATCCGTTACAAAAAAAACAACGCCTCTCTCTCCAACATATTGAACAGTTCCCTTTTCAACAAAGCCACCCAAACGCAAAGGGCGCTCCGTTAAAATATCTTCTCTTGTAATTTCAGAGGGCATTCTAAAAAAACTGACCGCATGACGCATTGCATACACTATGAGACTTGCTGCAATTGTCATAACCAAACAACATAATAATATGATCAGTAAGCGCTTTTTTTTTCGCTGCTCTAAAATAACCTTCCATGAGGCAGAATTCTTTAAAGATTGACTGTTCATAGACACTCTGCGAAAAAATTTTAAATACGTTATAATTAAGTATCAATATTTTATTTTTTAAGAGCTTTGCACATCTTCTACATAGGTGCAAGATTTCTTTTCTTTGTATGCTTACTCGATAAATCACGTAACTGAATCATCATTTTTTTAACACGTGATTGTCCTGAAAAATTTTCAGGCATTGTATCAAGAAAGCTTTGTAAAAATTGCACTGCCTGTGCAGTTTTTCCTGCTTGATGCAATGCATCGGCCAACAATAAACGTGGATAAAAATCTGTTGGCGCTAAATCTGCTGCTTTTTGAAAAGCATTTTGCGCTTCTTGCGTTATCACTCCCCCTTCATAACCAACCAATGCTAAACCGTATCCTACAAGCCTTGGAGCTGTTTCTCCATTCAAACGAAGTGCATCTAAATAAGTATTCACTGCTTCTTGAAAAAGGCTTTCTTCGAGATACCCTACCGCTAACGCATCTGCTAGCTTGCCATCATGAGGTGCACGGAAAAAAAGCACTTGTAAACGAATAAGCTTTTCTTGCTTACTAAGAGTTTGAGGATCCTTATCCATTAATTCGCTAAAAAAATAACTTTTCACTTCTGGATTGCCTGTCAGCCCATAAATATTCCATGTCATAAGGAGAACAAACAAGATACTTAAAGCCTTAAGAATATTTCTTTTTTTATAATGCATATAAAGCTTGTTAAACTCAATCATACGCTTATGGCTTCTATAACCATCCACGGTTTGAACTTTCCATTCTTTTTTTATCTCATCATCAAAACGTAGTGAAAGAAAAAGAACACTTGCCAGAAAAATCAGAAAAAATGCTGCAAAAATCAATAAGAGCATATCGTTTTTTTCCAATACGAACAGAGAATAACTCGCTTACATTTTATCCTCTTCATGAGAAAAGTGATGTGAATTAATAAAAATTCATTTTTTCATGGAGAATATTATAAAATCTATTATATATATATCAATTAAACAAAGAAACTAAAAACAATGTTTCCCTACTCTTTGATGTATTATCTGAAAATACTGCTTTACAAACTTTATAGACATTTCTTGCTTAAGGAGAAAATATGTTATTCTCCCATCTTAGGTAATAAAACTTTTGCATATAACCCACCCAAATCAGAACGGGATAAAAAGAGATTCCCACCATATTCACTGACCATATCTGAAACAATTGCTAACCCTAAGCCTGACCCTAGTTTACTTTCATTAAACCGCCGCCCCCTTTTTAATGCTTCATCAATTTTGTCTTCTGTTAAACCAGGACCATCATCTTCTACAAAGATACTAAAATATTCTGTTTCTTCAGCATTTTCTTCTAAACAACAAGAGATCAAAACCTTTGCGCGAGACCACTGAGTAGCATTTTCAATCAAATTCCCTATAATTTCTTCTAAATCTTCCTTCTCTCCAGAAAAAACAATATCATCAACATCCATAATAAATTGAATTTGTTTTTCAGGATTAAGCTTTTTCATAACCCGCACCAAGCGTTCAAGCACACTGCGAACAGACGTATGATAGACAACACTATCGCATTGTGCTGCAATCCGCGCACGCTGAAGATAATGATTGATTTGAGCTTGCATTATTTGCGTTTGCTCTCTCAACAAACTAGCCTTTTCTCCGCGCATCTTATCTGTCTCATTCATAATCACGGATAGAGGCGTCTTCAATGAATGCGCGAGATTACCAACCTGTGTGCGAAATCGCTCGATAATACGCTGATTATTATTAATGAGAGCATTCATCTCTTGTACAAGCGGCATCACTTCGCTTACTAAATCCGTATTCACATAATGAACTCTTCCTTCGCGAATATCATTCAATGCATATCGAATAAGCTTCAACGGTTGAAAACTAAAGAAAATAATAGCAATATTAATAAGAACACTCCCGATACCGAAACTCCAAAGAAAAATTTGCAAAGTTCGCTTAAATTCCTTTACCTGGGCATGAGCTTCATCGATATTCCCAACAAGCCGAAAACGTGCAATATGATTTTTATTATCAAGAACAACATCACTCTCAATCACTTGTAGCTTTTGACCATTGTTCCCCGTTATCCGATAAGAGCGAAAGAATTTATTGTCAAAAGGTATATCAACATCACTTGGTGTAAATATCTCGCCTGTTCCCAATGAGGGAGATGTCAATCTTCCTTTTAAATTATGGGATATCGCAACAACTTCCCAATACCATCCTGTTGTTGGATCAGAATAACGAATATCATCAATCCCAGCCCCTCCTATCAAAGTACCTTCCGATGACACCGTCACTGTTGCAATAAGACTGTAGAGTTGAGCAGAAAGGATACGCTCTAGGCTTTGTTCAGTCGAACGCTTATAAAATAAAATACTTACTGCAGAAATCGATAAAAGAGAAATAACAACCCATAATGTTGATAAGATCATAACACGTAAACTGAGAGATCGAGTAATTACAAAAAAGAACCTCCTATACCAATTATTCTCTTCAAAAACATTCATTAATCACCTCGCGTTCTCACGCGATATCCCATTCCTCGAATAGTTTCAATCAAATTCACTCCAAGCTTTTTCCGTAACCGACCTACAAAGACTTCCACCGTATTCGAATCCTTATCAAAATCCTGATCATAAAGATGTTCAGTAAGCTCTGTTCTTGAAATGACCCTGTCACAATGATGCATGAGATACGAAAGCAGTCTGAATTCATAAGATGTTAGTTTAATCAATTGACCATCCACAAAAACACGAGACGTCTTTGTATCCAACAAAACATTTCCGCAACATAATGCACTTGTCGCATGTCCCGTAGTGCGACGAATTAATGCTCGCAAGCGCGCCATCACCTCCTCCAAATGAAATGGCTTCACAACATAATCGTCAGCTCCAGCATCAATACCGCGCACCTTATCAGACCAACGGTCTCGCGCCGTTAGCATTAAAACAGGCATGGAGAGCCCTTCTTGACGCCACTTTTCAACAACACTAATACCATCAATCTGCGGTAAACCTATATCAAGTATCACCGCGTCGTAAGACTCTGTGCTCCCTAAAAAATAAGCCTCTTCACCATCGAAAGCACTATCGGAAACATATCCTGCACGTCTTACAGCTTCTGCTAATTGATGGTGAAGATTCCGATCATCTTCAACGATTAAGATACGCATCACAACACCATCTGCTAAAGACTAATCAGCAGGAACAAAAAACTCAACACGACGTAACTTTTCACCATTACGGGCTGGTACAACAACTACAATTGCACACATGTCCTTTCCATCCTGAACAACCGGTTTTGAACGGACGAGAACCCCGCTCTCTTGTGCGGCAGCCTTCTTACCTACTTCAGCACACCCAGAAGCTAGAACAGAATCTGCTCCTAAAAAAGCTGCTATTATTACGAACAAGAATTTTTTTTTCATCATAAATATTTCAATAACCCATCTCTTCTCTTCCTTGATAAAGGATAAAAGAAATAATGGTTTTTTTTAGTCGATTAAAAAATCACAAATGAAAACAATTTATCCTCTATCTTACAGAAGAACATATTAACATTACTCCAAATTTTTAAAAAATCAAAAAAATATTTTTAATAATGAGAATAAAATTTATTCAATAAAATAATAAAATATTAATATACTATCTTACAAAAAATGCATAATTCTAAAACAAATTCTTTCTCTGTTAGAACTATAGAAAAAAAATACTTCTACTCCATATAATTATTGTAGATTTGTTTGGTTGTATTGCTTTGCCATAGGCTCTCTTTAAATGTTTGATTTTTTTAAAAAAAAGAAAGGGCAACACCGTAAGCCATTTCATAGTCCTGCTCTCATTGAATTAGACGCACGATTAGACACAGCGCTTTATCACATTCGTTCTGCTAACAGTTTTTTCTGGAAAAAGGCAAAAATCGTCTCACAAAATTTTCATCTTCAAGGATGGAAACGTTTTATCGTTGAAGTTCTCGATGAAATACTGACATTAGGGTTGTTGGGATTTACTCTTTTCACTATTTTGGGCATTTCTGTTTTTGAACTGACCAAAACAGATTGGTCTTCTCCTAAAAACTTTTCCATTCTTTTTCTAGATCGCTATGGAAATTCCATTGGGCACCGTGGTGCACTGCCGGCAATCTCTGTCCCCGTTGAAGAAATGCCTGACACTGTTATTAAAGCGGTTCTCGCTACAGAAGACCGTCGTTTTTTTGATCATTGGGGCATTGATTTTCAAGGACTTACACGGGCAATTTCACAAAATATGCAAGCTAAAGGTGTGGTGCAAGGTGGTTCAACTCTCACACAACAATTGGCTAAAAATTTATTTTTAACAAACGAAAGAACCATAACACGTAAAATCAAAGAAGCTTATCTTGCTCTTTGGCTAGAAGCAAATTTTAGCAAAAAGCAGATTTTACAACTTTACCTTGACCGAGCCTATATGGGAGGAAACAATTTTGGTATTGCCGCAGCGGCAAAATTTTATTTTGGAAAAAACATACGTCATGTCTCTTTAAGTGAATCTGCTATGTTAGCAGGACTCTTTAAAGCTCCAACAAAATATGCTCCTCATAGTCATCTCTTTGCAGCTCAAACACGTGCCAATATCGTCCTTTCTAATCTTGTTAATAGTGGCTTTATGACGAAGAGCCAAATTATCAATGCGCATCGCCACCCTGCTAAGGCACTTCCCCAAAGAGAAAATAATCAGCCAGATTATTTTCTTGATTGGGCATTCGAGGAAGTCAAAAAAATGCGTAATCAACTTCCAAGCCATAGTTTCATTATTCAAACGACCCTTGATCCGAATATTCAAAAAGCAGCAGAAGAATCAATCGCATATCATTTACATCAATATGGTCAACAATATCGCGTAACCCAAGCTGCCACCGTTATACTCGATAATAACGGTGCCGTATGCGCAATTGTTGGAGGACAAGATTATAAAAAGAGCCAATTTAACAGAGCAACACAAGGCGGACGGCAAACTGGTTCTTCATTCAAACCTTATGTTTACGCAACCGCACTGGAACACGGACTGTCTCCCTCGACAATCGTTTTAGATGCTCCTATCAATTGGGGAGGTTGGACACCAAAAAATAATTCTGGCCGTTATTTGGGGAAAATTGATTTAGCAACAGCTTTAGCTTTTTCTATTAATACAGTCCCTGTGTATCTCACCTATCAATATCTTAACCGTGATACCCAACCCATCATAGATCTCATCAAGAATATGGGGATTAACGCGCATATTTTATCACACAAAACGATGGTTCTGGGCACTTCCAACATGACCCCCATGGATCAAGCAACTGGCTTTAATGTCTTTGCGAATGGCGGGATAGCTGGTAATCGTCATGGGTTTACGCAAATCAAAACAATTGATGGTCGTGTCGTGTGGGATTTCGAACATAACGGAAAAAAACTACACCGAGTTCTGAATGAACAATCAACAGCTTATATGAACCAAATGATGGTGGGTGTCACGACACGAGGATCTGGTAAGCGTGCTGCTCTACCCATGACTCTCGTCGCTGGGAAAACTGGAACATCACAATCTTATCGTGATGCTTGGTTTGTTGGCTTTACAGGCAATTATACAGGAGCGGTATGGATGGGAAATGATAACTTTTCACCGATGAATCGTGCTTTTGGGGGTGGCGTTCCTGCCATGATATGGCATCGCATCATGCTTGCTGCACATCAAAATATCATGCTCAAACAGCTCTATGGTGTTAAAGATTCTCTCCTTCCTTATCAGCCCCCAGTACTTTCTTCCCATGCAGATTCTGAAGTTCCTCCTCCAATACCCTCTACGCTTTCTCCTGAAACATTGAATATTGTGCGATTGATTAACAAAGATCTGAAAAAAACATCTGTAATTTCTTTGAAAATGAAAACAACTGGAGATTCAACATTTTGAATTCAAGATATTCACTGATGTTTTTTAATATCACCATTTTCTTTTTTATCTTCGCTTTTTCCATTTTATGTGGAACACTGAGTGTCGATTATGTGCTCAATTCCTTTCCTCATTTTGGACTCTTTAGAATTGGAAAATGGAGTGCTTATCCACAGGTGGGAACCGCTAATATGGATCCTTATACCCGCGCCCACACCGCTAAACGAGGCATTGTTTCACTCGGACGAACTGAAGGTATTCAATTCCAGATTTGGCAAGATAACCAAGGGCGTCCACTTCATCCTCACTGTCATTATTTGCTCAAAGGCACCATCCCTGAAACCCGTCTTTTTACCCTTTATACAGCTGACAAATCCCTTAAACCCTATACTTCATCCAAAGAAATACCTTTTGAACTCCACACTGACAATATTATCTATGAGCATGATGGCTCATTGCGCATCAATATTTCACCCACACCGCAAGCCGGCAATTGGCTTGCAACAGTTAGTCAAAAAGAATTCGGGCTTATTCTTACCTTATACGATACCTCAATCATCTCTGCAACGGCATTACAAAAGCTTACAATGCCATCAATAGAACAAATCCCATCAGGACAAATAAATTGTGACTAGATTTATTTATACCGCACTTCTTGCAATCATTGGCGCTATTATCGTTCATATTTGCGTTCTCTTTCTCATCCCCTATTGGGCACAAAATAATATATGGACAGCACTAAAAAAATCCGGAGCCCCTTATCAATTTGTTGATTTTACGCCCAATAATCCTATTCAGCAATCTGCTGATCCACTCTTTCTTCTTAAAGTCTGCAGATTTAATCTTGAAAATGGACCTGTTCATTTAAAAGCTTTGAAAACACGACAATTTTGGTCACTAGCAGCCTACACACACGACGGAATTATTTTCTATAGCCTTAATGACCGAACCGCCCCTGATGCGACACTCGATCTTATTATTGGAAAACCAATACAAATCATAGAACTCAAAAAATCAAAACCTAAAAAAAATGCCAATTCAGTTTTGGTTGCTAAAAATTTGAATGAAGGTTTTATCATTTTACGTATTTTTGCCCCTTCTTCACTTGCAAAAAAAGAAAGTGAAGCTTTTCTTTCATCTGCGACCTGCCGCATATTTTATGAATAAAAACGGACTAAACTCTCATTTGTACAACACCTTCCTTTCTATACAAAATACAGGAAGCCTATCAAAATGGTTATCTTTTTTCTCTATTAATTGAATATTCGAATTCAGATTTGTCTGATTGTAGATCCCTCAATTTTTTATTGAGGTAGAATGAAATCTCTATTGCACATCATCATATCCTATTTGATTACGCATTATCACTCCCCGCAATCAGAAGAGAAAAATCAAGAGTAAAGTTCTAAAAATATATGCTGCTAACAACCGTAAAACTTGTTATTTGAGTTTACTTCTTTTTATTTACAAACATTCCCATAAAGTTCGCATCAATAACATGATAAACTATAGAAGAAATACTGATTACCTTCAATGAAGTGCTAAAATAACCACTGGAAACTTATAAGACATTACGTATCCTTGACCTCAAAAATAAGTGCTTTATTTTTGGTTTATGAGCAGAAGCTTTTTGTAAGGTAGCACTCTGAAAAAACTTAGCTTATAGTTTACAATTGAGGGGAAAAACTTCATGAAGAAGAGATATGTTCGGTTCGTTTCAAGAGCAGCAGTATGGTCCCCTCGATTTGGTGGATTGTCGTTCTTTATTTTATTATTTTCAGTCATTTTACAACGTTTTTCCGTCATTAACGTAACTGACTTCATAATTTTGATCGGAATCTCTACTGGCTGTGTAATTATTTCTCTTTTTCTGGCTATTAAAGCACTTCATAGTTTGTGGGTCTATGGTGCTCTAGGGGGAATGAAAGCTTTAAAAGGGATCATTTATTCGTTGATAACAGCCACACCATTGATGCTCTTTTTTGGACTTTGGTTTACCTTACCGGCTCTTTACGACGTTTCTACCGATACACAAAGACCACCGGCTTTTTTTCGCACAATACGTCCCAGCGATGCTTTACCACTCAAAAGTGTTTTGACTGAACAAGCAGCAATACAGATGTCACAATGGCCAGAAATATCGGGGCGCCGTTATGATGGCTCACCTGACCGTATTCGCGAATCCGTTCTTAATGTTTTAGCTGCGTATGATTGGCCTGTTGTAGCGCAACGAGAATTCAAAGGCGAAGAAAATGAAATTTATATCGAAACGAGAGCAAAAACTTTTTACCTTGGCTTTATTTTAGATATTGTTATTCGTTTAACTGATGAAGGGGATACAACTTTTGTTGATATGCGTTCTACTTCTCGTTATTTGCCAAGAGATTTGGGGACAAATGCTGCTTTTATTATCGATTTTATGGATGCACTTGATACAGAAATCGCCTCACTTCCTCTTGCTGAAGATAATGAGTAGAGGTTAGAAGTATAGTAAGTTACATTTACTAAATTAGCTTATTTCAAAAATAAATTTTGAGACGTGCAGAAACGCACAAAACATTTATCGTCTCTCGACGGCCATAAGCATTACTGACAAGTTCTTTAAACACCCAAAAGCAACTTATAGACTCTTTTTAGCGCGTGACATATAGATAAAATATTTGAATTCAAATTCTAAACTTAAATACTATAATTGATTTTACATATATTTTTTATGCTCAGAAATCTCATCATAAAAGTAGGAAAGAAGACTTCTCTAATAAGGAAATTAAGCATTTCTTACAGGCGCATTTTTCCAATGAAAATAGAAAAATACACCCTCATCAAGAAAGATGAAATACATTTATCATAAAATATGATGCATATGTAATATAGTTACAGAAAAAATTAACAATAAAATACACATAAATTCATCTGTATTTTACAATAAATGATTATTTCAATTTTATAAAGAAATTTCATAATAAAAAAAATATATATATTATTACAAATAATAGAAACTTATTTAAATGAAAATAATTTTTCATCAAACATAATTTAAATATAAATACTAATATCTAATATATTTAAACGCAACATAAATAAAACAAAACGCCAAAAATAACCCACTAAATGTCTTAATTGCTTCCTTTATACTATTTTTCCAACTTTCACCACTTTATCTATAACTTAATAAAAATATAAAAACAAATATTGAAAATAAAATATCAAAAACATTATTGTATAAAGATAATAAATAATCATTTTTCATATAAATAACGTATACAAATAAAAACTGTTATAGAAAGTAATATAACAAATATAATGAACAAAAATGTGCTTAAAAACATTTTTTTCACAATTTCTTTGTTACTATAACCTTTAAATTTATACCGTAAAAACATTGCATAGAAAAATATAAAGAAAGCACATGTAGAAGATAATAATTCTGCAATAATACGAATAATATCACTCATAAAAAAATCCAAATTAAAAACATATAAAAACAATAAACATTAATATATATTGTATAAAACTTAATAATTTAAAATAATATAAAAAACGAATTTATTCTTAATTAATGATTTAATTTTAATATTTTTTTCATTACATACCTTAGATACATAATACAATTTAAATAAATATAATTAAACAAAAAATGCAAAAAACAATTCATAAAATATATTAAAAATATAGATAACAAATAAATTTTCCAAATTAATCTATAATTATAACTTAATAATGAATAATCATTGTTCATAGAAATAACGTATATAAATAAAAAATGTCATAGAAAATAATATAAAGAACAAAAATATTCTTAACAAAATTTTTTTCCAAATTTCTTTTTTACTATAACCTTTAGATTTATAATATGAAAACAATGTATAGAAAAATATAATTAAAGCACCTATAGAAAATAATAATTCTACAATAATACTAATAAGCTCATTCATAAAAAAAATCCAAAATAAAATATCTATTATCACACACAAAAATATCCCTGAAATCAGTTTAGCCATAGCTTTAAAGTATGTTTACAATATCACTGATCTCAGAAATATCTTACTAGCTATTTTCTAAATAAATTAGAAACAGCCTCCCTCCATTTTACGAATGGCATTGATTGTATTTATCTACCACGGCGTCACCAGATCTTCTAGTCCACCTGCTACTGCTCCACTCACAAAGCCAGCACCTACACCTCCTAGTTTAGCAATAGAACCTCCGACTGCACACCAGCAACACCTCCTACTAAGGCTCCTACGATGCCGCCTGCGCTTGCTGCTTGGGAATGAGCGCCTGCGCTACAATCATCTTATTCTGGAAAAAGCCAACTTTTTGGATGTGAGTTACTAATTGAATTATGTGATGAGCATGCTATTTAGCAAAAAATCAAATATAATTTGTAAAAATATATAACTCATAATAAATAATAAAATAATATAACAACTTGATTTATATTATTTTAAAATTCCCATATATTCAATTAATAAATTTGCAGCATAATATAATATAAAAAACCTAATTGTTGATAATATTTCCATTTTTATACTCCAGTTCTTACCTTTAAATCTATTGTAAAAAAACATTAAAAATCCATATATAAACGTTGCCAATAAGGAGCCAGTAAAAGTATGCATAACAAAAAATCCAGACTGAAATTTCATCTACTTTATGAATGATTTAATAGAGAGAGCAATAGAGTATAATTCAAATAATAAACTTAACTCAAATAATTATAATTTTATATATAAATAATTTTTATAAAATTCCCATATATTTAACTAATAAATTTCCAGAATAATATAATATAAAAAACATAATTGTTGATAATATTGTCCTTTTTATACTCCAGTTCTCACCTTTAAATCTATTGTAAAAAAACATGCAAAATCCAAATCCAATTGCTGTTACTAAGGAGCGAGTAAAAGTATTCATAACAAAAAAATCCAAAATAAAATATCTATTATCACACACAAAAATATCCCTGAAATCAGTTTAGCCATAGCTTTAAAGTATGTTTACAATATCACTGATCTCAGAAATATCTTACTAGCTATTTTCTAAATAAATTAGAAACAGTGTCCCTCTACTTTACGGATGACATTGATTGTACTTATCTTTAAAACCGTTAATAGCTCCTCCTAATCCGCCTGCTACTGCTGTTTCCG
Source organism: Bartonella sp. AP36NXGY (assembly GCF_042195865.1). Taxonomy (NCBI): domain Bacteria; kingdom Pseudomonadati; phylum Pseudomonadota; class Alphaproteobacteria; order Hyphomicrobiales; family Bartonellaceae; genus Bartonella; species Bartonella sp. AP36NXGY. The sequence goes on from NZ_JBHIPD010000002.1 coordinate 218,060, forward strand.
GACCACCTAATAAACCAATTAATGCTCCTGCGCCTCCCTTTATGGCTGTTGATACAACATAATCGCTTACTTCACAACTTGGATTCGGATGGCATTCATTGTACTTATCTATCAAACCGTCAGCAGCTCCTTCTAATCCGCCTATTGCTGCTCCTCCCAGACCAAATAATGCACCAGATGCTGCTCCTATACCGCCGTGTATGGCAGCTGCTTCAACATAATCGCTTGTTTCACAACTTGGTGCCGTATAGCATGCATTGTATTTATCTACCACAGCGTCACCAGCTCCTGCTAGTCCACCTCCTATTGCTCCATTGACAAAGCCAGAACTGACACCTCCCGGTCCAGAAAAAAGACCTCCAACTGCACCAGCAATACCTCCTATTACGTCTCCTATGATGCCGCCTGCACCTGCTGCTTGGGCATGAGCGCCTGGGCTACAATCATCTTCTTCTGGAAAAAGCCAACTTTTTGGATGTGAGTTACTACTTGAATCACCAGCTCCTCCTATTCCGCCGCTTACTGCTCCACCGAGTAAGCCAGCACCTGCACCTCCTGGTCCAGCAATAGAACCTCCAGCTGCACCAGCACCACCTCCTAATATTGCTCCTACAATGCCACCTGTACCTGCTGCTTGGGCATAAGCGTCTGTACTATAATCATCTTCTGGAAAAAGCCAACTTTTTGGATGTGAGTTACTACTTGAATCATTTGATGAGCTTGAACTACCCATTTAAATCCTCCTTTTATTATTAAAAATAACTGTATCACAACGATACAGTGGGAATTTGATTATTGTTCATTTTAGCAAATGTCAAATATAATTTGTATAAATAACAATAAAAATACTGTATAAACAATAAATACATTATGTTTATATTATATTCATACAAAATGTATATTTTGTATGAATATAATACTATTTACAATACTGTTTAAATATGCGACATCAATCGCTCTTTCTATTAAATAAAATCATAAATTCAAATGAGTCATTCACAAGAAAAACCTGTATCATTCTCTTGGTTTACAAGAACAACAAAGAAATATATCTATTATGTTATCGAACTCAGTTGCGTTGCTGTTGTTTTGCGTTTGCTGGGCTTGGTGAATCCTTTTATTTTTCAAGCGATTATCGACCGTATTCTCCCTTTTCAGCGTATTGAAAGTCTCTATGCTATCGTTGTCTTGATGGTTGCTATCATGCTGTTTAGCACAGCTCTTAGCACTCTATCAGGCTACTTAGGTGCTTATTTAGCCAATCGGCTTACGTTAGAATTTGGACGGCGCATTTACACCCATCTTTTAAGTCTCTCCTTGCCCACTTTACGCCGTTGGCAAGTAGGAGAATTGTTTTCACGTATTGGGGAAGTTGATACAATTCGCGGTTTTTTAACAGGAACCATCGCCACAACCGTACTGAATGTTCTGTTTGCCATTATTTATATTGCTGCACTCTTTTCCATTAGTCCAAAACTTACCTTCATTGTCCTTATCATTTTACCTTTACAAATGGGCTCTTTAGCGTTGGTCGGTCCCTTCTTGCGCCGCCAATTACGCCGTGCTTTTACTCTGCAAGCTGTCCATAAATCGCGCCTTATTGAAAGTTTTACCAATCTTGAAGCCATAAAAGCACACGTAAAAGAAGCTGCTCATACAATACGCATGCAAGAAACTTTAGCCCGTAGTTTAGATCAAAGCCTTACAACCAGTAAATTACATCTTCTCAATGGAGCCATGAGCCATATTTTTGGTGATCTTTTCACTATTTTTATTATCTTTTTTGGTGCTCAGGCAGTTCTTCAAAACCAGATTACACTAGGGCAACTTATTGCCTTTCATCTCCTCGCTGGAAATGTTTCTGGTCCTATCTTAAGCCTTGCATCCCTATGGGAAGAATGGCAGCATTTGAAAATCTCTCGTCTTCGTTTGGGCGATATTCTTAATTCCCCTCCAGAATGGGAAGAAGAAAAGCCGCCTCTTCAACTTAGCGCTCCTCCTCATCTTGAAGCCAACGATCTCTGTTTTTCTTATGGAGATAAATCCATTATCAATCATCTTGATGTCTGTTTACAACCTGGGCAACCAATTATGTTACTTGGTCCTTCAGGGTGCGGAAAAACAACCTTGGCGAAGCTCCTTTGTGGACTCTACCCCCCAACAAGCGGAAAGATATTGATTAACGCCCAACCTTTACAGAATTTTGATGTCCGTAGCGTGCGTGAAACAATCGCGTATTTTCCTCAAAATCCTTGCCTTTTTTCCGGAACCATTCTTGAGAATATGCTTCTTGCTAAACCAGATGCCACTAAAGATGAAATCGACGCTGCACTATATGTTAGTGCTTGCCATGATTTGATTGCTCAGTTGCCTTTAGGACTCAATACTCAAGTAGGAGAGCAAGGTGGTTTTTTATCAGGTGGTCAGCGCCAACGCTTGGCTTTGGCTTGTTTCTTTCTGATAAACCCAAGCCTTCTTATTTTGGATGAACCTACTTCCGCATTGGATGACACTGTCAGTGCACAAATTGTTGAGCATTTATATAAACTTTCGCAAGAACGTATTGTTCTTGTTATTACCCACAAAAGCAACCTCTTTCCTCAGCATGCAACCGTCTTAAACTGTACTGATTTGGAGGCAACAAATGGCAGATAAAGCTCCCTATTTGCGCCCTTTGTCACCAACGCTTCATATGGTGGTTGCTGTTTTGGTCACCTTATTTCTCTTTATTGTAATCGGCAGCTTTATCGCAAAAACAGAGATTGTTGCACGGGGGCAAGGAAGTGTTATTCCCACCGCTTACGTTCAGCTGGTCCAAGCGCAAAATACAGGACGCATTGAGAAAATTCTTGTAAAAGAAGGGCAATTTGTTCATCAAGGTGATCTCCTTATTCAATTAGATCCCCGTGAAGCCCTCAATGAGTGCGCACGTGTTCAAGCAGATATCGCGCAACAAACCCTTCAAGCACAAATTGCAACAGCTATTTTAACAGCTTTGCATGAAAGTGATCCTTTGGATAAAGATTTTGTAACCAAAGGGCTTGCCTATCTGCCTGCTCCTCCTTCTGGCAATAAAACTGCAAGAATAGAAGGGGAAAAACTCATTAGCGCTACCCTTCAATCTCTCCAAGATAAATTAAGAGCGCTAAAAGCACAGGCGGACCGCGTCGAGCGCAGCGGTGCAACACAACATGCGCAATTAGATAGGTTGGAAGATGATCGTCAATTAAGCCAAGGAAAATTAAAAGCTGCAAAAAGCCTGATGGAAACAAAAGTCATTAGCCAAGCCGTTTATTTAGAGCGTTTACATGACTTTAAAAATGTCGAGCATGAAATTTTAACCAATCAAAGGCGTTTGGAAGAAAATGCCGCCGAAATAAACACCCTACGCCAACAACGGAAAAGTCTCATTTCCGATGAAATCGCCCGCTATCGGCAACTTTCGCGTGAAACAGAACTGAATCTTCAAGGATTAAAAGCAAAGCTTGATAGCACTCAATACCATCTTGACCACTTATCACTCTATGCGCCTGTTGATGGACGTATCGATGATTTAAGTATCCATACTTTGGGCGGCTTTGTAGAAGCTGGTAAAACGCTTATGCGTATTGTCCCTGATGCAGGTGGTCTCATTGTTGAAGCGTTTTTTGATAATCGAGATATTGGTTTTTTAGAAAAGGGTCAACGTGCTTACATCAAGTTTTCTGCCTTTCCACCTGAACGTTTCGGTGTTATCCACGGTACAGTCGTTAATGTAGGCGCTACAGCGCGCTATAATAAAGAAATTAATGGTGTCTACGCTGTTTTAATCAAAATTGACCAAGATCATATCACTTTGAATAACAAATATCTTAAATTTATCCCTGGCATGACTGTGACAACGGATGTCATTACCTCAAAACGACGTCTCATTTCTTATTTCTTTGAACCTATCACCAAAATTTTAGAACAATCTCTAAAGGAAAGATAAAGATTAATGTGTGTGCATGAAAATCCTTCATCATCATTCATAGACCCTCTTACAGCGTTAGGAGCTATGATGGTTTTAATGCTTACATCTCCCTTATACCGCCGCTGGCGAATTTGGGATATCGAACGCAACATAGGACCCGCCTTACAGACTGGGCAATATAAACTCTATAAAAATGAACGTGGAGAATTTTGTGCCTTTATCACTTGGGCTTTTTTAGATGAGAAAAATCATCAATCTATGCTTAAAAAGGGAGAATTTTTACCCGATGTCAATTGGCAGAATGGAAAATACGTATGGTTTATTGATTGTGTAGCACCTTATGGACATACTGCTCATATTGTACGCGATATGCAACGAAATATATTTCCTGATCAGCGTTATTGTTATGCTGTACGACGTAATGAAGATGGTGGAATACGAAAAATTGCACGCTGGTGTTGCTATAGAGCGCAAAATCCAGCCAAATAGTTTTTCTAAAGCAAGTGCGCATAAATCATTTACCCCTCGCCTCTTATAAAGAAAAACCTCTAAAAATAACTATTTTAACTATGTTATAGTAAGAGCCCCCCTACAGACGCGTATTTCCCATCTTATCAAATTCAATATGAATGACTACAGATAGTTAAGAGGTTTAATCCACTCGTTCTTTATCTTTTATTCTTATAGAGTCAAGAATAAGCCTGATAGAATAAACTCGCTCTGGTGTTGGATACAAGATAAGCTTTTGTTCAAAATAAGCATAGCGTGTAGGCATGCCATGGCTACAATCATCCTCAAGATTCTCAATAACAAGAGGATCTGTATGCAAAAGCTTTGCTTTGCTGTGATTATCTTCATAAACGTAAGTATCAACAAGGCAAAGTATTGATTTATAATGATAATCTAGCTCTGTTCATATTGAATTAGACCCCCGAATAACGTAGGATTCTCTCATTTCAAATCTGTTTATCTTGAATCAATCAAAACCACTTGCTTGCACGTCAAAAGCGGGGCTGGTGTGTGGGTACAAATGAGGAAAGAAAGGAGTAAAAATGCCTCTTATGAATCGTCTTAATGCAAGGGCTGTCGCAACATTGGGGGCTGGCAAATATAATGATGGTGCCGGCTTGTTACTTCATAAGCGTAAAGATGGGGGTGCTCAATGGCTTTATCGTTATACCATTACGGATGAAGGATTAGCACATTTTAAAGCGGCTTATCCTAATGAAAAAATCACGAAAGATGATTTATTCTATTACGTTTATGGGATTTTCCATTC